>JADKCL010000001.1:300000-465075 GCA_016718825.1 Bacteroidota bacterium
CGGTGCGTTGGGATAACGAAGGCTGTCCAAACCATTGACCTTCCCGTCCTTGATTTCGTAGATCCCACGGGAAGTTCCAACCCAAAGCGTGCGTGCATCGACTTGAAAGAAACACATCACGGAATCAGACGGCAACCCATTTGCCGGGCTGATATGTTGGGCTTTGACACCGTCCCAGACAAAAATCCCATCGCCTTCGGTCCCGAGCCATAATCGGTTGTCTGCGCCGCAAAACAGGACCTTGGAATTTTCAAATTCAAATCCCTGTTGTTTGTCCAGTGCGGTGAATCGGCTGCCATTGTAGCAGGAAAGACCGCGCTTGTCACAGGCAAACCAGAGGTTTCCCAACTTGTCCAAACACATGGCCCCGACATCGTTGCCCAGAAGGCCATCGTCACTGCGGTAATTTTTGAAACGCAATCCGTCAAATCGGCTTACTCCGCCGCCTTGCATGGCCATCCAAAGGTAACCGCGGTTGTCCTGCAAAATTTCGCGTACCTGGGATTGATCGAGTCCTTGCTCACGGCTGTAGGTGCGAATGCGGTAATGCTGACTCTGGTTTTGGGCGAAAAGAAAAGCCCCTACCCCAATCAAGAGGAAAGTCGCAAGTAATTTGCGGAGTTGGTCGCGTTTCAAGTAAAGCAATTCGAAAAGCAAATCTAGATTTCCCGCACCCCACAATCAATTCAGATTGATTGTCTAATCTTACTTTTGCCCTGAAATTCAATAGTTTTTTGAGCATTTGTTCAGGCCGAGGCTGAAAATCTCTGGGAAGGCACGTGGAGAAACCGTGTATGATCTTGGATGCAAAAAAACGGATCGATTCGGCTACTTTTGCGCCATGTTTACAGAAATCCCATCCGCTAAATGGCGCGCTTTGGTTGGTGCCACCTTGAAGCTTGCTTCGGTCTCTCCATGGGAATGGTTGAAGGAGGGTCAAACCTTTGGTGTACAAATCCAAGAAACCGGCGAAAAGATTTATTGCTCCGTCATGGGCCAAGTCGGGGGGCTGAAGGCATTGGCGATTTACCCGGGGAAAATGGGGTGGAAAAGCTATGTGGAACTCGGGACCCTCGAGACAGACACCGACCCCAACGAAATGATCATGCGCCAACGCTGCATCATGGTTTCATTTGTGCCGGCAAATGCCGCGGAGGAGGATGATCTTGCCCTGCTCAAGCACATTGGAATCGCCCTTGATGCGACGCAGGAAGTGCCAACCATGCGTTCCTATCGGCCGGGCTACGTACCGCAACCGCCTGATCTTGCCGAGGTCAACATGCTGCAGATCGTCCTCGAAAAGGCATTGGGATTGCTGGGTGAGCTCCCGGGAGCGCCGTTTTCGTTGCCTGAAAATGGCTTGGACGAGGACGGGAAAATGCTGTTTAACGTGCAGACTTCCGATCCGTCGGCGATACAACTTGAATGGCTACTCCCCGATTCAACCTTGGATTTCTCTCCACCGGTAGCCACTTTGCTGCCCACGGACCTCAGACAGAATTTGAACTTGCCCCTCAAGGATGAAATTTGGCTATTGGAGACTTTTTACCTCACGCATGCGGCAGAAAGCGAATCCGGAATCCAGTTCTATCCACAGACCATCGCATTTTTCGATTTGAAAGATCAGCGATTCAGGGGCGTTTCACTCTTGACACCCGATGATTTTCCTGACAATGTCGGCGAAGTCCTGTCTGCGCTGTTGCGCGAGCAAGGCATCCGCCCCAAACAGTTGGTGGTGAGCAAAAGTGAAAATCTGATCCTGATGCGCCCCATTTGCAAGTCGCTCGGGATCTCGATTTACCTGGAAAAGGAAATCAACATTTTGGCAGCACTCCGAGAAGCTGTCGAAGCGTCCATGGATTTTTCAGACCGCTAATGGTCAGCTGCCTTGCAAAATGCGGCCATTCAGCTCGAGTGTGAGCGGCTCGTTGCTGCCTTGCAAAATCACGGAAACCAGCTTGTAATGATCTCCAAATTGGCCTTTGGTGTCAAAGGTCACGTTGACTTCGCCGAGCTTGCCGGGCAAAATGTTCCCCTTTGTGAATTCGGCGGTGATACAAGGGCAGCTGGTTTTGACATCGGCAATGGCCACGGGCACATTGGTCATGTTTTTGAACGGATACTTGGCCTTGACCACTTCTCCCGCCGTCACTGTTTTGAAATCGGTTTTCAAATGCGCAAAGTGGATCGGCGTTCCTTGACCAGGTTCAGCCTTAAAATCATCAGCCGCCGCTTCTGAAGCCTTGCCTTCGCTCCCGGATTTGCCTTTGTCGTCACAGGCTGCCAATGAAAAACCCAGCACAATGGCTAGAAACAAGGAGAAAATGGAGTTGCGATTCATAGTATTGCTCAAGAATTGAACTGCAAAATTAAGCGTTTGAACCCAAATATCGGCAAAATCCGGAATTAGAATGCCAACTTATCCGTTGGTACCCTTTCCGAAAAGTTTGCCCAGCTTCTCTTTCACACCTGGTTCTTTTTCCTCCTCCTGCTCCTCAACGGCTTCCTTTTCCTCCTTGTCGACAAGTTTTCCATGCATGTCAAAGGTCATTTGGATGGTCTTTGCCTCGCCCAGAATTTTGATTTCATAGAGGATGCCGTATTTGCGGGTGCTTACCTTCAGCACGCTTTTTGCTTGGTAATCAGGATATTGGGTGCGACAATAGGCGCGTGCTTCATCGGGCATCTCCAGGTAGGCGATTTCCTGCTCGGTCTGCACCCATTCGCCGTTGGGCGCGAAAACCACCTCGGCATTTTTTTCGAGCGTTTGGAAACGGGCACCATAAAAGGACTCTCCCTGTCGGTACCACGCAACGCTTTCGGCATCCGCAAAACGTGCCTCAAATTCCTCGATCACTGCCGGTGGAACCGACGATTTTTTGACGGCATCCTGCGAAAACCCATTCGACAGTCCGAGGCCAATGATGCACAGCAAGGCAATTAGAACTTTCATCATTCATAAATAGGGTGCCAATTTACGATGCCTCATTGCCCAAGGATAGTCCCAACTTCCACGTCTGCAGGGTACATTGTAGGCTGTAGCGTACACTTTCAGCCGAATGCGTTCCAAATAAGTCAAATGGAACGCGCAGCAAAGATTTTCATTACCTTCGAAGCAATGGAAGAATCCTTTGTCGGACATATTGCTTGGTACCAAGGCGGTCGCCTTTTCGAGGCAGAATTCCACCATGGTGCTCAGATCCTCACCGGTGGCTTGACCGTCGTCTTGAACGTGAACAGGGATGGCAAACCAATAGGGATCGGAATTGGGATTTTCCCTCAACAAGAGGTCTTGCTCAAGGAACTCTACATCGAGTTCGTCCAACCCGTCGCCCCCACGGACACCATCTTCCTGAACGGCTACCAAAGTTGGACAGAAAGCAGAGGATTCCGCCCCGATGAAGCAATTCCAAAATTGCGGGGGCCCATCAAGGGACTTCTTAATACGACCGGTGATTATACATTTTATGATTATCCCGCCAAGGAGGGATACCTGCATGCATGGTCATTTACAAGTCTCACCAAGGGTGAAAAAACGCTGGTTTGGGCTGAAGCAGCACCAGAAACGGGCTATACTTTGTTTGAATGGCGGTGCAAAGAAGGGCGATTGCGCATCAGGAAAGATGTAGGCGGTCGGAAATTGATCCGGGAAGCCGAAATGCTACGTGTCAATTTTTGGGAGGAAAACGGCAGCGAATTGTCATTCGTGACATTCCCTCCCCCAAAAACCAATTCCAAACCAGTCAAGGCACCCGCCACAGGCTGGACGAGCTGGTACAACTACTACACCAAAATCACCGAGGAGATCATCCTCGACAACCTGCGGGCCTACGGCCTGCGCGAAATTCCGATCGACGTTTTCCAAATTGACGACGGTTGGCAACCTGCCATCGGCGACTGGACTTCTGCCAACAAAAAATTCCCGCAGGGAATGGCATTTCTCGCCGACCAAGCGCATCGCTACGGCTACAAAGCCGGACTTTGGCTTGCGCCGCTGATTGCCGAGAAGGATTCCACGATCTACCAACAGCACCGCGATTGGTTGGTGACCTACGATGGTGAGCACCTCGTGGAGGCCGGTTACAATCCCGGTTGGGGCGGCCTGTTTAACGGCACTTACTACCTGCTGGACCTCGAATTGCCCGCGGTGCGGACGCATTTGAAAAACGTATTCGATGTCGTTCTGAATCAGTGGGGCTATGATTTGGTGAAGCTGGATTTCCTTTTTGCAGCCGCCTTGATCCCGCGAAATGGCAAATCCAGGGGGCAATTGATGTGGGAAGCCTGCCAATTTTTGCGCGAATGCTGCGGCGAAAAGCTGATCCTCGGTTGCGGGGTGCCTTTGGCGCCGGCATGGAATGTTTTTGATTATTGCAGGATCGGCCCCGACATCGGGCTGAACTGGGAAATGCATTCGGCGAAAATGATCAACATGCGGGAACGGATCAGCACCCACAATGCACTGCACAACACCATCAACCGACGGCATTTCAGCGGGCGCTTTTTTGCCAACGATCCTGATGTATTCATCCTGCGCAAAAACGACAACGAACTAAGCGTGCAGCAGCGGCTCAGCCTGTTGGCGATCAACCAGATTTTTGGGGACCTGCTGTTTACCAGCGACAACATTGGTGGCTACGATTCGGCGACGATGGCCCTTTATCGTTCGACTTTTCCTGCTTTGAAGCACAGGATCAACCGCGTGGAGCAGGACGGCGAATTGTACCGGATATGGTTTCAAGTTGAGGACGAATTGAACCGGATGTATTTTGCAGCAGCCAATTTGAGCCGGACTGACAGGAAAATTGCCTTGCCGGAAGGGGTTTGGTACCGCAATGGCGAAGGTTTTGTCGAGGAGCCCAAGGCCGTGTATTTCAAGCCCTTCGAAACCCGGATTTACCTGAAGCTCACGGAGCAAACCCCGGGCATTGCCGGGAGTGACTTGCACCTTTTCCCCGGCAGCGAGGTTGCGTCCATTTCTTTGAATGGCGATGAGTTTCAGGTGAAACTCAGTCCGCAGACGGTCGGGACAGGCAACTTGCTGCTCCGGGTGGAGAACGGGACCAAGGATGCCAAAATCAACGGGAAAACGTATCCGACCTACACCGGCAAAGGCGCGACATTGGCGTTGGTTCCGGTCAAAGACGGAAAATTTGTTTGAACATTGCCCGTCGGGACGGGTTTGAAGAGAAGTCATCAAGCGGAGAAAACAATGAAATCCAACGCAGAAAAAACGACCTTGGTCTTGGGGGCAAGCGACAACCCCGAGCGCACGAGTTACACGGCCTTGCACATGCTCAGGGACGCGGGCGTGCCCGTGCTTGCGGTCGGGCTCAAGGAGGCGCAGGTCGCGGGCGTGCAGATCCGCAAGGGTACGGATTGGCTTGCGGGCAAGGACATCCACACGGTGACCCTCTACATGAATGCACTCAGGCAGAAGGAATTGCAGGAATTCATCCTTCAATTGAAGCCCAAAAGAATCATTTTCAACCCCGGCGCCGAAAACTCGGAACTTTACAAATCTGCGACCGCACAAGGGATCGAATGTAACAATGCCTGCACCTTGGTGATGCTGAATTTTGGCCAATTTTGACGGCTCAACTTGAATCTGCCGTGGTTTATGTGTAGCTTATCGACGAAAAATTAACGCAGCCTATGTTTTCAGAGGTAGTTTCCATCCGCACCGAAGATGTCATTGTAAGCGTTCAAAGCGCCTATCTTCCCGAGCAGTCCAATCCCGCGATGGACCATTTTATGTTTGCCTACCGCATTCGCATCACGAACGAGTCGTCGTTTACGGTGCAATTGCTCCGTCGTGAATGGTTTATCACAGACGCCGTTGGCAGAAAACGAAAAGTGGAAGGAGATGGCGTCATCGGATTGCAGCCGATTCTAGCCCCCGGCCAAACCCACGAATACGTGAGTGGTTGCGACTTCAAAACACCCTTGGGCCAAATGCGCGGGTTTTATGGGATGGTTCGGCGCGACAACCATGCGGAATTCAAAGTGAGAATTCCAAAATTCACCATGGCGACACCTGTTGCCCTAAATTAACTTAGGTTTCCTGCTCCATTGAAATGTTGCTGATGCCCGAATCTCACAGGATTGCAGGTATATTTCTCTTGTGAGAATCATCCGGCTTTTCCATGGGAAGGATCTGGACGTGTGGACTTCGCCTATCGGGAGTCGTCTCCAACTGCCAACCGTTCCGAAACCTGAGCGGCGCTACCGTTCAGCAGATTGCTTTAGCGGTTTTCGGTCCTGACTTGTGCCATCAAATCTCGGACGTCGATGTCATAATGCGAAGCTGTATAGGTTGGTTTGCCTTTTTGTACAACGATCACTTGCGGTGACTGATGGATGACATCAAAGCGCTCGGCGACGAGCTTGGAAATGTCGCGGTAGGTGAGCAAATCAAGATAATGCACATCATAGACCGATTTCAGGGCATCCAAATCTGCATCCAAACGATACTTTGCTGCTTCCGAGATGCTGCATCGTGTGCTGTGCTTAAAAATCAGCTGCGGTTTTTCGGCTGAAGCCGACACAATGTCCCCAACCTGCTTGAAATTTTCCAGACGATTCCAACCCATGATTTAGCGTTTGTTGCCCACCTTAGTTCCGTTGCATTGTTGATGGTTTTTCAAATGCGTGCAAGACTGCAGGCCTGTTGCCAAAAATGACAAAGCGAGGATTCCAAAAACGATTTTCTTCAACATGGTGCGGACAAATTATGAATCAATGCCTCAAAGTAGGGAAGAAGCACTGGGTTACCAAACATTCTTCGTCAAATGATCTTGTTTGACGGTTCAGTCGTCATTTTTCACCCCTCAATTGTCGGATCAATGCGCCAAGGAGGGTTTTTGCGGTTGGTTCCTGCAAAAAACAAGATCAAGGCATTGCCGTCGGGGTCGCGGAGGCTTGCTTCCCGCCACAACCAAGGCTGATCGGTCGGTTGCGTATCAAAATGGACACCGTTTTCCATCAAAGCCGCGACCTTCGCATCGAGCGCATCGCATTCAAAGTAGACAATGGGGCCTTGGCCTACGGGCAATTCCTCGACCAAATGCAAGGAAAACGTGCCTTCACCGACCGGGCATTCAAAGCGCGCATAACGCGGCATGGACAGGACAATCAGCCGCAAACCGAGCGTCTCATAGAACTCGACCGCACGCTGCAAATCCAACGTCGGCAGGGTTACCTGATTCAGATTCATTGGCCGAATGTGTGCGTTGCCTCAACGCGCATGGTTCCCGACCTTGGTGGCCATGCATCCATGATGCCTTGTAGCGGTACAGGATGTCATCGTTGCCCAGCAGAGGACGATGATTCCGACAAATATTCCGATCTTTTTCATGGCGAAAGTTTCAATTAGCTCCCAAATCCGATATTTCAAACGCGTTTTTACTTGCGTTGCGGCCATCCAAACACCGAGGTCTTGGAGGATGCCACTACCTTTTGCGCCTTCCCCGGCGTCAAACGTTGGGTCATAAAGACACCCAAAGCACCTGCGAGGGTAATGCTCAAGACAAAAGCAAGGATGTATTTTCTCATGACTGTTCCAGTTTTCAAGACTCTTCATCCAAATTGAGGAATTTCACGATGGAAAATCCTTTAAAAATCACCCGATCATAACCTTTGGCATTCAACGAATTTTTGCCAACGCCTGTCCAAGAATACGGCAAATCCCCCGGAAAGGATTCAAAACCCACCTCATGCCTGCCTTCTCCGACCACCCATTATCCACATTTTCAGACCCATGTGGATAATTGTGTTGCGAATTGGTCAGTTGGGTCGCTGCGGTTCGGAAATGACTCCAGCGGTGAGTTTGATCTGTTTTCTTACATGTGGATCGGCCGGGAAATACAGCTTCTTTGCCTAATTTTAAAAAAATCATTGGCGGGAGAATATGACAGCGGCAGAAATCGAAGCTTTGCTTACACCTGAATTGCGCGAATGGGTCTCGGCGCACAGGGCGGATGATCCGCATCGACTCGCCTTGCAAAAGCATCCTCCCGGTTTCCCCACTGCTTTGGCGGTCGGCCAAGTGGCCCTGCTGCAAAAGGCCGCAGCCAAACTCCCCAAAATGGTGGCCGCCCAATGCATCCTAACCCAACGCGCCTACGAACAATCGACCTCCGAAGTGCTGAGCAGTCAGAAGCCTTGGGGAAAAGGCGCCAAGGCGCTTGACCTCACCTGCGGATTGGGCTGTGACAGCTTCGCAATCGCCGGGAAGTATGACGCCCTCATGAGCCTGGAACCCAATCCCGAACTCGCCAAGATCGTGGAATTCAACGCAGGGCTGTTGGGAATTCAGAACATCACCCTCGTGAACCAATCCGCCGAAGATTTTCTTTCAGGGTATGACGGACCACAGTTTGATCTGATCTATGCCGATCCCGATCGACGCGACGCAACAGGCAAACGGGTATTTGGCCTGCAAGATTGCCAACCCAATGTGCTCGAATTGATGCCATTGCTGCGCAAACATGGCAAACGCATCCTGATCAAGGCTTCGCCGATGCTTGACCTTCAGGCCATTCAAAAGCAGTTTCCCGAAGGCGTTTTTGTTTGGGTGCTTTCAGAAGCAAATGAATGCAAGGAAATCCTGATCGAGCCCGATCCGCTCGCGGCGGGAACCGGGGCGATTTTTGTGCGCAAGGGAAATTCGGGCAAAGTGATGTCTACCATGGAAGCCCGCTTCATTCCGACTTGGGACGCCAATGACCAAGCTGCCTATATCCTGGAATGCGATGTCGCGCTGTATGTCGCTGGATTGGCGCATGTCTGCATGGACAATGCGGAGTTGCGCGGCGGAATGCTGTCGCCCGAGGGCTACTACTATAGCCTGGACGACGATCCTGAATTTCACGGCCATCGCTACAAAATTCTGGCGGATTGGCCGCTGAAGCCACAGGCAATCAAGGCTGGACTGAAATCACGCGGGATTCAAAAAGTGCAATACAGCAAGCGGGATTTTGATTTGCCCTTGGAGCAGGTGCGCAAACAGATCGGCTTGCCGGAAGGCGGCGAATATTTCCTGCTGCTGACGCGCTACGGGGAAAAGGGACGATGGGCGTTTCTTGCGGAAAGGCTGGTTTGAATTCGAAGAAGAGTCCGGAAAAGTTGGAACGCGCTTCAAATCCCCCGAACAGGAGCGATTCTGAACTAAAAACTCAAGCCATAACCCTCAAAGCGAACGCTTGAGGTCGATCATTTCGAGGGCAGCCACGGCTGCTTCTTCGCCTTTGTTGCCATATTTGCCACCTGCCCGATCGAGCGCCTGCTGATTGGTTTCGGGTGTCAAGACCCCAAAGATGACCGGGAGGTTGTATTTCAGGCTCACATCCTTGACGCCTTGCGCGACCGCCTGATTGATGAATTCGAAATGCCGGGTTTCGCCTTGGACGACGCAGCCGAGGCAAATCACTGCATCGATGCCGGGATTGCCTTCGACCGCAAACTGCGCACCGGTCGGGAGTTCGTAGGAACCCGGCACACGGTACACCAACACTTGTTTTTCAGGAATTCCAGCGGCTACGAGCGTGCGCCAAGCGCCTTCGAGCAGTGCTTCAAGAACCTCGGGATTCCACTTGCTAGCCACAATAGCCACGGTGGTATCACGATGATTTTCCGTACCCTGATAATGGATATGGGAAAGATCGTGCCCGGGCTGTGTCATTCGAAGTCCTCTTCGGAAAGTTTTGCAATGGAGCGGTCCACGCTACCATCACGGACTTGGTCACTCAAAGGGAAATTCTCTTTGATCTCCTTGTACAACACAAGCGCCTCTTCGGTTTTGTTGGCCGACTCGAGGTTCCTGCCTGCGTGCATCAAGTACAAAGGCGTGGAGTACATATTGTCTTTGGGGGTATGTGCAGCTTCTTCGTAATGCTTTGCAGCAGTTTCGAAGTCACCCTTTTGCTCATAAGCATATCCCAATGAACCCAAAGCAGCGGCCGAAACCATGCTGTGGTTTTGCCTGTATTCTTCCAAGGCTGCAATTCCTTCGTCCAAGTTACCTGACTTTAGGTAGGCCGTTCCAAGGTAGTAGCGTGCCATGTTACCGGCATCGGTGCTACCGTAGTCTTCGACGATGTCAGACAAGGTAGGGCTTTGACCGTCGCCGTTGAGGGCTTTGTTGATCGAATCCTGCTCGTAATACAAAATAGGCATGACCATCTCAGCTTGCGCTAGGGCATTGACCTTGTCCTTCTGGGAGTAGTTATAAATGAAGTAACCCACAACCGCCAACACAGCTACACCGCCGATCAACAGGAAGTTGCGGTATTTCTCAGTAAAGGACTGGGGCCCGGTCACTGCGGCAGAGGCGGCACCCTTAGATGACTTCTCTTCCTCATAGATCACTTCGTCCTGGTCGATGACTTCATCGTCATTCATTGTCGACCTGCCCTTATTTCTTGCCATAATTCACCTTAAAAATTTGAGGCTACAAAAAAACGAAAACCAATCGTCAAAACAAAATGATCCTCTGAGCTTTCCGGCTGCAATTTGATGCAGTCACAACTCCGTAAGCCAGCATAAGGGCCTGTATTGGTGGCACAGAATTACGCCTTCAGGCAAGTTTGGCAGATCAAACAGAGAAACAGATGCCTCAAAAGCGGGCCCAATCCACTTTAAACGCTGTTTTTGATGGAGTTGTCCTCGTCCCGCCGTTTAATTTTGCGAGAAATCGTAGAATCTCTTCACCGAAAGCCAGAACAAAAGGCTAATTTTGCACCCATGCAAAAAATTAGGAACATCGCGATCATCGCGCACGTTGACCACGGTAAGACCACATTGGTTGATAAGATGCTTTACCAAGGCCAGGCATTCCAAGCACACGAAACCCCTGGTGAGTTGATCATGGACAACAATGACTTGGAGCGGGAGCGCGGCATCACGATTCTCTCCAAAAATGTATCCATTCGCTACAAAGACTACAAAATCAATATCATTGACACCCCTGGTCACAGCGACTTTGGTGGTGAAGTGGAGCGTGTTTTGAACCTTGCAGACGGTGTTTTGTTGCTGGTGGATGCCTTCGAAGGCCCCATGCCACAAACCCGCTTCGTGCTTCAAAAGGCGATTGCCCTTGGTCTCAAGCCGATCGTAGTCATCAACAAGGTCGACAAACCCAACTGCCGTCCCGATGAGATCAACGAAGCTGTCTTCGAATTGATGTTTAGCCTCGACGCTACTGAGGACCAACTGGACTACCCCGTATTTTACGGCGCGTCCAAGCACGGATGGATGAGCACAAGCTGGCTCGAGCCCAAAGAAGACCTCACGGATTTGTTTGAAGGCATTCTCACGCACATCCCACCGCCCAAAATCGGAACTTCGGGCGTGACGCAATTGCAGATCACTTCGCTGGACTTCAGCAGCTATACCGGCCGTATCGCCATCGGTCGTCTTTACAGCGGCACCTTGCGCAACAACGGTCCCGTCGCCCTCATCAAGCGTGATGGCAGCATCAAACGCTCGCGTATCAAGGAGCTTTACCTCTTCGAAGGCCTCGTCAAAGCCAAAGTCGAATCCGTAGAAGCTGGCGAAATCTGCGCATTGGTGGGTTTGGACGACTTCGAAATTGGCGACACCGTCTCCGATGCCGACAATCCAGTAGCCATGTCGCCGATCAGCATCGATGAGCCGACGATGAGCATGCTCTTCACGATTAATGATTCGCCGTTTTTTGGCAAGGAAGGCAAATTTGTGACCTCCCGCCACTTAAAGGAACGCTTGGAAAAAGAATTGCAGCGCAACCTCGCGATGCGCATGGAGCCAACTGACTCGGCTGACTCCTTTATCGTCTATGGCCGAGGCATTTTGCACCTCTCGATCTTGATCGAAACCATGCGCCGCGAAGGCTATGAGTTGCAAGTCGGTCAACCGCGTGTCATTATCAAGGAAATTGATGGTCAGCGCTGCGAGCCTGTCGAGGACATGAACATCGACGTTCCAGAAGAATATGCCAGGACGTGCCATCGATCAGGCGACACGTCGTAAGGGCGAGCTGACCAAAATGGAAATCAAGGCCGATCGCGCCCTTCTCGCGTTTAACATCCCATCCCGCGGCATCATCGGTATGCGGAATGAGTTGCTCACGGCCACCGCAGGCGAGGCTGTCATGGCCCACCGCTTCTTGGCCTTCGAACCTTGGAAGGGTGAGATCATCAAGCGTACGGTTGGTTCGTTGATCGCACACGAAACGGGGACCTCGATTCCCTACGCGATTGACAAATTGCAAGATCGTGGTCACTTTTTCATCGATCCAGGTGAGGATGTGTACAACGGCCAAGTCGTGGGCGAATCTACCAAGGCAGGTGACCTCGTCGTGAACGTGATCCGCACGAAAAAACTCACCAACATGCGCGCCTCGGGCAGCGACGTGAAAATGAAGATTGCACCGGCGGTAAAATTGAGCTTGGAAGAGGCCCTGGAATACATCAGCGGCGACGAATATGTCGAGCTCACACCCAAGAGCATCCGCCTGCGCAAAATCCATTTGGACGAAAACGAGCGCAAACGCTACGCCTCCAAAATGAACTGAGCAATCAGTTCAAATACAAAAAATCCCCCGGACGTGATCGCTCGGGGGATTTTGTTTTTTGGAGGTGGTGGAGCATTAGCGGGCGCCTTCCATGATGATTTCAACGAGATTGCTGTCCCAAGCGATGGTTTCGATATCCAACCCACTCCCATCGGGATCATACGGCACACCCCAATGGTCCAACACCGCCATCTGCACAACCCGAATCTTCTTGAAACGAGGATAGTCCACGCGGATCACGCGACTGTATTCCTCCTTGTAGTCGCCCAAAAAGGCCTCCAAGCGCACATTGTAATGACCTGTGTCGGCGTATTGATGTGCGGGTTCAAAGGAATCAGAGGTGGCACTGTCTCCAAAATCCCAGAGGTAGGTTGTGGCACCTTGTGAGCAATTCAGGAACTGAACAGGTACCTTGGGGTCCATGAAGGTGTCGTTTTGTAGGGAGAAGCAGGAGACAATGACCGGCGGGGGTGGTGGCGTCGGTTTTGGCAACAGCGGATCGTCGAGCTCTCTGCAGGAGATGATTGCCAATAGGGAGAACAGCAGAAGAAAGGTTAGGCGGATGGCTTGGTTTTTCATCTCGCTCCCTCCATGATGATCTCCACCAAATTGCTGTCCCAAGACCTTGTTTCAACAGGCGAGTCAATCAAATCGCGATAGTACATTGTTCCAAGCCCCACAGTGTCCCGAGTTCCTGACCCATAACAATCCAATTCCCACTGCCAGAAATATGCATCAATACTCATATCTTGGGTGAGTATGAACTCATATGGGAGGGTGACGTTTTGAGCAATCGGAAAGATAAAGGTCGGACTATTGTTGCCATCCCTTGTAAATCTGGCGTTAATATCCAACCCACTCCCATCCAGATCATACGGCACACCCCAAGGGTCCAGCACCCCCATCTGCACAATCCGAATCTTCTTGAAACGAGGGTAGTCCACGCGGATGACGCGACTGTATTCCTCCTTGTAGTCGCCCAAAAAGGCTTCCAAGCGCACAGTGTAATGACCAGTGTCGGCGTATTGATGTGCGGGTTCAAAGGAATCAGAGGTCGCACTGTCCCCAAAATGCCAGAGGTAGGTGGTGGCACCTTGCGAGCAATTCAGGAATTGAACAGGCACCTTAGGGTCCATGAAGGTGTCGTTTTGCAGGGAGAAGCAGGAGACGATGACCGGCGGCGGCGGGGGCGGCGGTGTCGGTTTTGGCAACAGCGGGTCGTCGAGTTCACGACAGGCGATGGTTGCCAAGAGGGTGAAGAAAAAGGCAAGAAGCAAGGGTTTAGATCGATGTAAGTTGTTCATAACCTTAAGTTAAGCATTGAGCTTGAATACTCAAAGTCAACGCTCTGTGATTTAACAAAATGGCAAAAAATATGGCCTCCGAAGTGAACTTGTTCGGAGGCCATGTTTTGTAGGTTGGGACGAATCCGCTTCCTCAATGCCCATCCAGCTCCGCCTCGGCAACATCTTCGACATTCTTCTTTTTGTGGCGAATGCGTTTGAGGTTGATGTTGTCCACGGGTTTCACGATCAACGGGAATTTTTCGACAAAAACGCTGCTTGTTTCCAAACCAAAAGCACGTTCAGGAGACAAACTGAGTTTCTTGAGCAAGAAATAGCCTTGCAAAGCAAGTCTTGTGAATAAGCCAAGATCATTGTCGCCGCTCAGGTACTTCTCAATGAGCACAAAACGGAAGTCTCCCACCAATTTGTTGTCGCTGAGGGAAGCATATTTACTCCGAATGTCCACTTCACCTTCGTTGACCATGCCTTCGACGACCTTCCTGAAAAACAGGTTGATGCGTGGCTCAACCCTGAATCCGAGGTAAAAATCGACGCGCACGATGTCGTTGTCGGCGATGATGTTCACGTCATAATCCATGCGGTAGGGTTCGTCAACCACATGAATGTGGAGGAACCAATAAATGTCGGCGCGTTTGGGAAGCCGCTTCACGATGCTGTAAAATACCTTGGATTCGATCATGTCGGGCTGACCGACATTGGTCATGAACACAAGGTTGGTCGCGTATTTGGGAACGGATTCGTCGTGGCTAAGGCGGATCAACGTGTCTTTGTATTCGTCGATTTTTTCAGCCTCTGTAAATTGCCCTGCCACACGTTTGCCGTAGTACCAAACCGTCATCACGGTAAACAAGACCGCAGCGACCAAGATGGTCACATAGCCGCCGTGCTCGAATTTTTCGAGGTTAGCCGCCAAAAATGAACCTTCGACAGCAAGGAAGAATAAAACAATCAGTACAATCAGCGGCAAGGGATAGTGCTTACGTCGCATGTAGAAGGCGAGTAAGGTCGTCGTCATCAACATCGTCAACACGATCGCCAAGCCGTAGGCAGCCTCCATCGCGGAGCTCTCCTTGAAAAACAGAACGATCGCAATACAACCCGCCCAAAGCAGCCAATTGACCGAAGGTACATAGAGCTGCCCCTTCAAGTCGCTCGGATAACGGATCTTGACCTTGGGCCAAAAATTCAGTCGAATGGCTTCGTTGATCAGTGTAAATGACCCAGAAATCAAGGCTTGACTTGCAACGATGGCAGCTAGGGTGGCAATGATCACGCCTGGAATCAGGAACCATTGCGGCATGATGGCAAAAAATGGGTTGGGTGCATCGAGTTGTACCAACGTTTTTCCTTCATTGGAAATCAACCAAGCACCTTGACCAAAGTAATTGAGCAGCAGGCTCACTTTGACAAAACCCCAAGACACGCGCACGTTTTGTTTTCCGCAATGGCCCAAGTCACTGTACAAAGCCTCGGCTCCCGTACTGCACAAAAAGACGGCACCGAGCAGAAAAAAGCCTCCTTCGTGGTTGGCAAGCAGGCTGTAGGCATAGGTTGGACTCAAAGCACGTAAGACCGAAAAATCATTGCTCAACGCCAATACCCCCCAAAATGCCAGCATTACAAACCAAACCAACATCACTGGCCCAAAAAACTTGCCGACAACCTTCGTTCCGAACTGCTGAATCATAAAGAGCGCAGTCAAAATCGCCAAGATGATCGGGATCGTCGGAATATCGTCTCGCAAAATGCTCAGACCCTCAATGGCCGATGCCACGGAAATCGGCGGGGTAATGATGCCGTCCGCAAGCAAGGTGCAACCTCCCAAAATCGCTGGGAAAATGAGCCACTTCACCTTCATTCGGCGCACCAAGGCATACAGCGAAAAAATCCCGCCTTCGCCTTTGTTGTCCGCATTGAGCGTAATGAAAACGTATTTGATCGTCGTGAGCAGCGTGATCGTCCAAAAAACGCAACTCAAGCCACCAAGGACCACCTCCTTGTCGATCGGCCCCGAGCCTACAATGGCTTTGAGCACATACAAAGGCGATGTACCGATGTCCCCGTAGATGATGCCCAAAGTCACCAACAGCGTGCCCGCGGTTACTTTGTGATTGTGTGCTGAATGTTCACTCATTGAATTTCAAAAAATGCATTGTCAAATTTCGCAATGTTGCATTTCGCAGGAAAAGTTACGAAGCTATTTTTCATCGTGACATCTAGCCCTTTGCCAGATTCACCGATGGGGAAGAATTGTCTGATGGAGGCGAATTATCGGACGGAGGCGTACCTGCATCATCGATTCTGCGCAGCTTCAACCCCGTTACGGGCTTCACGATCAATGGGAATTTCTCAATAAACACGCTGCTTGTCTCCAAGCCGTACGCCTTTTCAGGAGACAGACTCAGCTTCTTGAGCAAGAAGTAACCATTCAAGGCAATCCGCGGGAAAAAGCTCAAATCATTGTCGCCGCTCAGGTATTTCTCAATCAGCACAAATTTGAAATCGCCCATCAAGTTGTTGTCCTTGAGCGAGGCGTATTTACTGCGAATGTCCACTTCGCCTCTTTCGACCATGTTTTCAACGACTTTCCGGAAAAACAGGTTGATCCGCGGATCGATTCTGAATCCAAGGTAGAAATCGACCCGCACGATGTCATTGGGCGCGATCACGCGTACCCGATAATCCATCCGGTAGGGTTCATCGACGACGTGAATGTGCAAAAACCAATAGATGTCGGCCCGTTTGGGCTGCCGCTTTACAATTGAATAAAGGACTTTGCTTTCGATCATGTTCCATTGACCGACATTGGTCAGGAAAACCAAATTGGTTGCGTAGCGGGGAATGGTCTCATCTGCACTCAGGCGCACGAGGGTGTCTTTGTAAAGGCCGATCTCTTCAGATTCGGTAAAGCGATGCGCCACCCGCTTGCCGTAGTACCAAAGCGTCATCACGATAAACAAGATGAGCGAAATGCTCAAGGAAACGTAGCCGCCATGCGGGAATTTTTCCAAGTTGGCAGCCAAGAACGAACCTTCCAACGCGAGGAAAAAGATCGTCAAGGGAATGATCAACGCGATGGGATAGCGCTTCATCCGCATGAAAAAGGCCAGCATGATCGTGGTCATGATCATCGTCATCACGATCGCCAAGCCGTAGGCCGCCTCCATTTTTGAAGACTCCTTGAAAAACAGCACAATGCCGATGCAGCCGACAAACAAGATGAAATTGATCGACGGCACATACAATTGACCCTTTTGCTCCGTCGGATAGCGAATCTGCACCTTGGGCCAAAGATTCAGTCGAACGGCTTCGTTGATCAATGTAAATGAACCGGTGATCATGGCTTGGCTCGCCACAATGGTCGCAAGCGTGGCGATGATGATTCCCGGCACCGAGAACCAAGAGGGCAACAAGCCAAAAAACGGATTCGGATTATCGGTCAGCAGCCAACCGTTGGCGATGCTTTCCTTGCTTTCCACCAAGACCCGGCCGACATTTTCTGGACTCAGCAAAAAGGCGCCTTGCCCGAAATAATTAAGGAGCAAGGCGAGTTTTACAAATCCCCAAGAAGCCCTGACGTTGCGTTTACCACAGTGACCAAGGTCGCTGTAAAGTGCCTCCACACCCGTAGCACAAAGGAAAACAGCGCCAAGAATGAAAAATCCGCCTTTGCGTTGTGTCAGCAATTCAAAGGCATATACCGGATTGATGGCCTTAAACACCGTGGGATTCTGCAGGATCCACAAGCCACCAAAAATGGCCAGCATGGAAAACCACACCAACATGACCGGGCCAAAAAACCGGCCGACGGCCTTGGTTCCAAATTGTTGCACCAAAAACAGTCCAGACAAGATGCCGATCACAATCGGAATTGTAGGGATTTTGGGATACAAGGTTCGAAGGCCTTCGACCGCAGACGATACCGAAATCGGCGGCGTGATCATGCCATCGGCCAACAAACTGCATCCGCCGATGATTGCAGGGATGATTAACCACTTGACTTTGAGTCGCTTGACCAATGCATACAAGGCAAATGTCCCCCCCTCGCCTTTGTTGTCGGCATTCAACACGAGTGTCACGTACTTGAGGGTGGTGAGCAGGGTGATCGTCCAGAAGATACAGGAAAGGCCTCCCAAAACGATTGAAGGATCGATTTGGCCTGCACCGACGATCGACTTCATCACATACAAAGGCGATGTCCCGATATCCCCGTAAATGATACCGAGCGTTACCAGCAAGGTTCCTGCCGTCACTCGGCGTGAATGGAGGGTGTGGTCGCCCATCTATTGTATCAACGAAGGTTTTCCACCGTGTGAAGGCATGGCATCCGCAGCGGCCACGGTTTGGTCGTCAAGGGAGACAATCTGAAAAAGACCTACCGCCATGACCATACACCCAAAATCGATCCGGGTGGACGACAAAATTAGCAGAATCCACTGCCCTGTCAAAGAAAATAACGTCCTCCCATTTAGCTGACCATAGATCTTGTCCCAAGAGGGTGCTATCCAACGCAAAAGGGGGCCGACAACAATGCAGGCCCCCTTTTGTGGAATTACCGAAAAACGGTCAGTCCTTGATCACCTTGGCAACAAAGCTGCCTTGGTCGTTGCGGACGTTGAGGTAGTACACCCCTGCAGGAAGTAGACTTACATCCATTTGGGATTGCAAGGCACCACCTGTATGCTCCAGCTTGCGCTCCATCAAAATCTGACCCAGCGCATTCAGCAAGCGGATGTGCAACACGCCCGAGCCTGCATCCATGGCGGAAATTTTCAGCAAGTCATGGGTTGGAACCGGCGAAACCGACCATTGACCAGGCATCGAATTGGTCAAGCCGACGACGATCACGGACACGCTGTCGCAGAGCGTATCTGATCCACAATTGTCCGTCACGGTCAAGCAAACGAGATAAGTGCCATTGGCCGTATAGGTATGGGATGGATTCTGCAAAGTGCTTGTGCCACCATCGCCAAATGTCCATGCCCAGCTTGTGCCACCAGTGCTAGCATCGGTGAAATCCACCAGACCCAGCACCGCGGTGGAGGTAAATGCGGCGACGGGCAAATCGCAAACCGTCACCGACTGACAGGTGCTGTCAGAACCGCAAGAATCCGTCGTTGTCAAGCAAACCGTGTACGTGCCGCCAGCCGCGTAGGTATGCGTCGGATTTTGCAGGCTGCTTGTGCCGCCGTCACCAAAATCCCAAGCCCAGGAAATCGGGTTGCCAGAGGTCATGTCCGTGAAGCTTGCATTCACGGTGCTACTTGTATAGGACCATGTCGCATTGGCTGCAGGGCAGGTGACCACCAAGGTCTGACATATAGAATCCGAACCGCAGAGGTTGTTCGTCGTCAAGCAAACTTGATAGGTTCCGGGACCGGAGTAGGTATAGACCGGATCCATCTGTGTGCTCGAGTTGCCATCGCCGAAGTCCCAACTGTAGGTCACGTTGGGGCCTGTGGAACTGTTGGTGAAGGTTGTCGTGAATCCTGCAGAGGACGAACTGAAACCCGCGGTGGGTGCCGTCAACATCACCACCACCACGGTATCGCTTCCCGTGCAGCAATTGTTCGAGACACCCACGACGTAAGTACCACTTGCGGATACCGTAATCGATTGTGTTGTCGCACCCGTATTCCAAGCGTATTGCTGTGCGCCAGCACCAGCATCGAGCGTCAAGTTCGTGCAACTGAAGATGGTATCCTGTGTTGAGATGCTCACAGAGGCCTGACACTGATTGTTGATGAAGTCGGTAGAGGCAAACCAAACCGAATCCAAATAGTGGAAGTTGGCAACGTTGATCGGATCGTTGGCACCGCCCATTTGCGCAAATACGATCGGCAATTTGAATGTGCCTGTTGTCGTCAACACCGTTTCGGCCATTTTGGGGAAGTACAACTTGCCGTTCCAGGTGGGATTGCAAGTGGTCATGTTGTAAGAGTTGGTCCACTTACGGTTCACGACATCATAAGCTTTTGCATACAGGTTAGGGGATTGATCGGCTGTTGCTTGCAAAATGGTGCTGTCGGCATCGGTCCAACTATAGAAAATTTTGGTACCATCGGCTGTGCGGGCGATTTGTGGCTCCATGTCTTGCGTGACGGTATTGGGGGCAGTTCCCCAGGTGCCACGGCCACGGTAGACATTGCGCAACACCACGGGATTCCAAACGCCATTGCTCATCGTCACATCGACCATGGCATGCCATTGCGTAAAAAACACGGCATAAGCATTGTTTCCATTGCAGACTGCCATCAACGCATGCGGGTTGCCATTGACGTCGACCGTCAAATCGAGGTCAAAAGCAGTGGAGACAACATTCCCGACCTGCATATTGCCTGCAAGACATGGATATTGGCCAAGGTCCACGGTCG
The DNA here is from genome assembly GCA_016718825.1 of Bacteroidota bacterium. Classification (NCBI taxonomy): domain Bacteria; kingdom Pseudomonadati; phylum Bacteroidota; species Bacteroidota bacterium. The sequence continues at coordinate 320,235 of JADKCL010000001.1, forward strand.
TGGGACCGCTCCAGCTTGTGCCGCCGTTGGTCGTCTTGTAAAAGACCGGATAATAAGCATAGGGCGTTGGGCCGGGCGTGACGTGCGTGAGCATGCAGATCCAGCCGATGTTTCCCGTCGGGTCAAACGCGATTGCGTAGTCGGCGGTCTTGACTGCACCATCCAAGGCAACGTTAAACGTTGGCGTCAACGTCGAATTGACCGACCAGACGACATCCGTTGTCCCATTCCAGACACCTTTCAATATGCGATAACCCGTCACAGCCGTGCCGTTGTAAACGTTGTCGATCGACCAAAATGTACCTGGAGCACCCTTGACCATCGACCGCGGAATCAAGGTCTGCACCGCAGTTGGCTGATTATAGGTTTCCGTGTTGCCCGTGCCATCCAGTTTCCGCACACCGGAGACCGTGCCGTTGAAGGCAGCTGCAACGGTCGCAGCGTAGTAACTCATGTAGGCATTGTTGGCGTTTGTATTTCCTGCCGGATTGTAGATGGCGACGTTGGGATAGCGTGCCCCATTGGTGCCATTGACCGACAGTGGATTCAACGCTCCCAGATTGCTGGTCCAACTTGCGCCACCATTTGTGCTCAAATCATAGCGTAGCTGACCGCTATGACCGCCAAAGGCCGTGGCGTTGTTGCGGTGCACAAACAAGATGGAGTTGATGTCGTTGTCCACGGCAATCGGATTGGCCTCTGTCAGGATGTTGGTGAACACGTTGCTCGAGGTTCCAATGACGTCGTGACTGGGGCAACCGCCAGTCAGCGGCATCGGCTGAATGACAGGGCCGGGTTCCAACCGCAACACCGAACCCATCACGGGCTCGGAATCAGGAGTAAGATGCCCGAGCCATTGCGTGGTGGGTTTCTGCGCAAAGCCTGCAAGTGAAAGCAAGCCACAAATGAATGTACCTAGTAGTAGTCTTTTTCTCATAGAGAGTCTTTGATTTAGGATAAGGAGAATGAAGTTAAAATTTTTCCGCCAAATAAGCGAAACACATAAAGGAAACTGAAGGAGATTCAAATTCCTGAGCTCAGCCCTGTTGCAAGGCCGCAGCAATCGCCAAGGCACTCGCCTTGTTATTGGGCGAACCCGAACGGTGAAATTTTGCCTTCCAAGGCAATTCGGGATGCTCGATGGCGATGTGCGTGAACATCCATCCTTCCTTGAGCGTCACTTTTCCGCCGACCTTGCCCAATGGATAATCAAAATGCCCTTCGGTCTGTACAATTCCTTTCGCCCGCGCCACAATCACCCGCTGATCGGTCAAGGCAACCAGAAAATATTTGGTCAGCATTTGCCCGATAATGACCCCGGGAATCACGCCGATGATCATCAAGAGAATGATCAACAGGATCGGCGGCGTTTTCACACCGTAGGCTACACATTGCAGCGTCTCACCTGCGCGCAAAAGCGGGCGCATGGTGTCCGCAAAAATTTCGTCTCTTGTTTTTTCTGCCATCTCGTTCCCAGTCGGGTGCTGAATTTTCAGCCTTGAAGATAGCAAATAGGCAATCTATCACAAAATACCTTCTTCCGGGATCATCGCCTCCCCGCACATGCGCAACAGCACCTGCGCAGTCGCGCGCACGTCCTGCTCACAGTACCGCGCGATGCGCGCATAGTCCTGTTCTTCCCAGAATACACGGCCGACTTCGCTGCCGTCGATGTCGTCTTTGGGGCTAGGCACACCCAACACGGCGCAGAGCAATTCCAAGCTCGTGTAACTTTTGTAGTCGCCAAATTTCCAGAGCTGCATCGTGTCGATCATGCCGGTTTCCCAAGGCTTTGCCGACTGGATTTTGGCAATCACGCCCGGCAAGGGCAGGTTGTTGATCAGGTAGCGACGACCCAAGTAGGGGAAATCGAATTCCTTGCCGTTGTGTGCACAAAGCAAATTGATATTGGCCTTGGCGAACTGGTTGAGCGTCGCGGCAAATTCCGTGAGCAATTGCTTTTCGTCAGGTCCGGAAAAGGACTTGAGCTTGAGTTGCGGCACATCGGATTCGTACTTCAGATAACCGCAGGAAATACAGACCACCTTCCCGAATTCGGCGAAGATCGCGGCCCGTTTGGGGTACATTTCCGCTGGCGTCAATTCCTCATCGACGCGTGCCTGCAGCAGGTCGGATTTGCGTTTCCAGAGTTCCTGCATCGCGGCTGGCAATGCATCGAAATCAGGCGCCACCGAGGCGGTCTCGATGTCCAAAAACAGGATTTGCTTGAGTTGGTCGCGTGAATACATGGTGTTTATTTCAGTTCGAACTTCCCGGTTTTGCTCAATTCCTTCGCCTGTGGCAGCAATTCGACCGCGCGGCGCAAGACATTGTCGCTTTCATGAAACGTCGGATAAAAGGCATCGTCGTCAAAGAAACGGCGCCCGATAAAAGCTTTCACATAAATCAAAATGTCGCGGCGCGACGTGGCCAATCCAGCAGGATCTAGTTTCACGCCTTTTGCTTCCGCGAATGCCGTGAATTCATTCAAAATCGTTTCGTCAATCCGGAAATCGCGGTTGAAGGCTTGCGCATTTCCGAGACGCGTTTTGATGTCGGTGTGCATATCGCCATAGTGGAAGGCAAATTGGCGGAATATGTTCTGTGCGATCAATTCGGTGAGGTAATCGCTGTCGAGTGTGGTGTCACGCGCCACGAAGACGTCGGGCAAAATACCCCCGCCACCGTAAACCGTACGTCCGGAATTGGTTTTGAACTTGAGCGAATCGGGCAGGTCGATCTTGCTGGCATCGTAGATTTCACCGGATTCGAAGCGCTCCACGACCTCCATGTCATATTCCTTGGCGCTCATGTTGAAGGGCTTTTGAATGCAGCGACCACTTGGCGTATAATACTGGGAAATCACCAAACGCATGGCCGAACCGTCGGCGAAGTCCTTTTGGGTTTGCACGAGACCCTTGCCAAACGAGCGCACGCCCACGATCAAGCCGCGGTCCCAATCCTGGATCGCACCGGCGACAATTTCGCTGGCGGATGCGGAGCCATAGTCGAGCAAAACCACCAAGGCGCCCTCCTCAAACAACTCCAAGTCGGAAGAAGCTTTGTATTTGGTGCGGCTTTCGCCGATGCGGCCTTCGGTGTACACCACTGTGCGACCCGCAGGCAGAAATTCGTCGGCGATGTTTTCGGCCATGTTCATGTAACCGCCGGGGTTGCCGCGCAAGTCCAAAACCATGCTTTTCATGCCCTTGTCGAGCAATTTCTGGGTATGCTCCCGAAACTCGTCGTGCGTTGTGCTGGCAAAACGGCTGATTTTCAGATAACCCGTCTTGCTGTCCATCATATAGGAATAGTCCACACTGTAAAGCGGAATCTTGTCGCGCACAATGTCGGCATTGACCAACTGCTTCATGCCGGGACGCTTGACCGACACCTTGACGTGGGTACCTTTTTTGCCGCGGAGTTTTTTCATGACATCGTTGTTGGCGATGCTCACGCCGGCCACGGTCGTGTCCTGAATCTTGACAATGCGGTCGCCTGCCTGCAGACCCGCAATTTCGCTGGGGCCGCCTGAGATCACCGCCACGATGTAAATGGTGTCTTCGACGAGGTTGAATTCGATGCCGACCCCTTCAAAGCTGCCTTCCATCTGCTCTTCCATCTCTTCCATTTCTTCGGATGCGATGTAGAACGAATGCGGATCCAAGCCCGTCAACATGCCCTGGATGGCATCATCGACCATTTTCTTGGTGTCAGGTACCTTGACATAGTTGCGCTCGACAAACAAAACCGCCTCTTGAAATTTTTGCAAACCCGAATTGAGTTCCTGCCTGCGCTGCTCGCTTTCGCCGTCTTTGAGCTGGAAGCCCACAAGCATGCCGACCATTACCAAAATCGCAGCAAACAACCCGTATCTGAGGTTTCGATTCATGAATTCTCCTTACAATCAAACAATATGCAAAACTAAGCGAAGAAAAGGATTTTGGGTAACGCGCTTGCGCGATCTGCGGGGTAATTTCCTGCGGAATGACAAATGCTGCAAAAGACATCCGATCTCAGCTAAATTTGCTGCACAATGATTGCCAAGGCCCAACTGGATCTCCTCAGACGCCGCATCGGCGGGCAACTTCCCGGATTGGAAGCCCACGAACGTATGATGCCTGCGACGCGCAAGACCATCTACCGGGACATCACCATCCCGGACAATGCCAAAAAAAGCGCGACCCTCATCCTCTTGTACCCCTCCGAAAACGGACTGCATTTCCCGCTGATCGAACGCACCGAGTACCCGGGTGTGCACAGCAAGCAGATCAGCTTTCCCGGAGGCGCTTGGGAAGAAAGCGATCCCGACTACATCGCGACCGCATTGCGTGAAGCCGAGGAAGAAATCGGCGTGAACCGGCATCAAATCGAAGTCATCGGACTGCTGTCGTCACTCTACATTCCGCCCAGCAATTTCTGGGTGCAACCCGTGATCGGATATGTCGACCGCAAGCCGGACTTCATCGCCGACCCGAACGAAGTTGCCGCTGTTTTCCCGGCCCCCTTGGCCGACCTGCTCAGCGGCACCCTCAACGGCGAAAGCAAAATCCATCACAGCAGCGGCATCCACTTGACCGTGCCAAGCTATACAATCGATGGCCGCATCGTCTGGGGCGCAACCGCAATGATGATCAGCGAGATGGTGGAGCTGTTGGGGAATGAGAAATTAGAAATGAGAAATGAGTAATTGGAATGGGGGAAGTTTCTTGTTTTCCTGCCGCGCTGTTGCGCCCGATTGGGTGTGCAACGCCAATTGTCGCCAAACACTTCATTCTCCATTTCATTTAATTCAACCCACGGCTTCATTCTCCATTTCTAATTTCTCATTTCTAATTCAACCCCAATGTATCTCAGCAACAGCTCCGAAATCAGAAAAGCAGATCAGGCCATGATCCAAGACTTTGGCTTTCCCGGCTTGTTGCTCATGGAAACTGCGGGTCGGAAGGCGGCCGAATGGATTCTTTCACATTGTACTGAACTCAAGTCGATCTTCATCCTTGCTGGACCCGGCAACAATGGTGGCGATGGCCTTGTCATCGCAAGGTACCTGCAACAGGCGGGAAGAAAAGTCGAAATCCTGCTTTCCCACGATCCGCAAAACTATCAGGGGGATGCCTTGGCGAATTGGAAAGCCCTTCAAGGCTTGGACATTCCTGTGCATCAATGGCCTTGTGCGCTGCCCGCGAAAATGCGCAAACGGCCCGAAGGTTGCCTGGTGGTGGATGCCCTTCTCGGAACTGGAATCACGGACAAGTTGCGCGGCCCGGTCGCGGAGATGATCGAGGCAGTCGCACCACTTCGGATAAATACCTTTGCCATCGACCTGCCGAGCGGGCTCAGCGCCGATACTGGCGAACGTTTCAATACGCCGCTCAAAGCCGAGGCTACGCTCACATTCCAATGCCCGAAGATTTGTCATTATGTCACTCCTGCCGCGGATGATTGCGGGGCGGTGTATGTGCTCGATATCGGGATCTTGCCCAAGGTGATGGCTGGACTGGGCATTCGGAGGTTTTTGCTGGATGAAGCCCTTTGTTGCCAGTTTTACCAAAAACGGCCCGAAGCGGGGCACAAGGGCACATTTGGACATGCTGCACTCGTCGGGGGCAGCAAAGCTTATGCCGGTGCGATTGCCTTGAGCGGCATGGCTGCCCTTCAATCCGGTGCGGGCCTCAGCAGCGTCTTTACCACCGAAAGCGCCCGCTGCGCGGTCTACCAAGGCCGCCCCGAATTGATGGTGCGTTCCTTTGGGACCGCCGAAACCGAATGGCTTACCGCTGCCGCCCTGCCGGCTTTGACCGAATTTCTGAAAGGCAAATCATCCCTCGCCGTGGGCCCCGGCCTCGGCAACGAACCCGAAACCTGCAATTTCCTGCAGGGCTTGCTCCAAGCCTGGAACCGTCCGCTGGTAATCGACGCCGACGCACTCAACATCTTGTCCTCGGAGCCGGAACTTTGGCGCTACGTGCCGCAAGGGTCGATCCTGACACCGCATCCCGGCGAAATGGCGCGGCTGTTGCCCGGGCGCGACGTGCACAATCGCCGCATTGAATGCGCCGAATTTTTGGCCGAACAAAAGCAGGTCATCGTGGTTTTGAAAGGCAAGGGAACCGTGGTGGCATTCCCCGATGGCAAAACCTATGTCAACAGCAGCGGCAATTCGGGAATGGCGACCGGCGGGGCCGGTGATGTGCTCACGGGCATGCTCACGGGCTTGCTCGCGCAGGGCTATACGCCCGAGCAGTCCGCCACGATGGGCGTGTACTTGCACGGGCGCGCAGGCGACTTTGCCGCCGCATTTTCCAAGGAGGGCGTAACGGCATCGCTGATTTCAGAACGTATCGGCGCCGCCATCGGAGTCATTGAAAGGCGCGTGAACAATGAAAAATGAATTCGGACTACTAGGTAAAAAGCTTGGCCACAGCTTTTCCCGCGGGTATTTCACCAACAAGTTCCATGAGGGGAAGATCGATGCGATCTATGAGAACTTCGAGCTCGCAGACATCGCGGCATTTCCCGAATTGTGTGCGTCCCATCCGAATTTGCGCGGGCTGAATGTCACGGTTCCGTACAAGGAGGCCGTGATCCCGTACCTCGACGAATTGAGCGAAAATGCCTACGCTGTCGGGGCGGTGAATACGATTCTCTTCGAAGGTGGCCGCAAAATCGGCCACAACACGGACATCATCGGCTTTCGCGATGCGCTTGCGGCTGTGTACACGGGCGCGCCCGGTGGCCAAGCACTCATCCTCGGCACGGGAGGCTCCGCCAAGGCGGTCCGGTTTGTTCTCCAGCATTTCTTCGAATTTGACAACATCCAAAATGCCTCGCGTTACCCTGTGGGTGAACAACAAATCAGCTACGAAGCCTTGGAAATCGCAGGACTCAGCCAATTCCGCCTGATCGTGAACTGTACGCCTGTCGGCATGGCGCCCCACGACAAGGAAAGTATTCCGCTGCCTTATGCCACACTCGACAAAAGCTGTCTCGTCTATGACCTGATTTACAATCCGGCGGAGACGCGCTTGCTTGCCGCTGCCAAAAAGCATGGCTGCCCGATCGCCAATGGCTTGGACATGCTCATCCGGCAGGCCGATGCGAGTTGGGCGATTTGGGTTGGGTAACCAATTTCCAGCCTTGGGAATCGGTTTTCAATAAAATCCATGTTGATGTGCTTTCCCCTTCACGGTACCATGCTGATGCGAGCAACACAGCTAAGGACCAAAATGGCAAGCATCAGCTTGGGAGATGAGTGAAAAGCGATTCCGTAGTCGTGCAGTACCACTGCGGCTCCAATTTTGTCTTTAGAAACGCGCTTGCTAACCGTTCAAGACCCATGCGAAATATAGCCTTGAGAAATCGATAAATTGTAGCTCGGTTTAACCCAATCCCTATGAAACTCTTTTTCCATTCGGTGGCTTTTCTGATCCAATTTCTCACTTGGAGCTCCGTCTTCACCCAAACGCCGTGTTCCCTCGACCCCACTTGGGACACCGACGGCCGGCTTGTGGCCGATGGTGGTCGCTACTCGGGTGCCATGCTCGTCTTGCCGGATGGGAAATTGCTCGTGGCCTGCAATCCGAACAATGACAGTTATGCCTACCTCAAGCGGTACAATTTGGACGGTTCGGTGGACATGACTTTTGGAAGCAGTGGTCTGCGCATCGTCCAAGTGGCCGAGCGACGCACCGACATCGATGCCATGGTGTTCCACAATGGCATCATTTACCTTGTTGGAAATACAACGACCGATGTCGGCGGCACCAATACCTATGTTTATGCAGCCGCCCTGACGCAGAATGGCATCTTCGTCAATACATTCGGAGTTACTGGCGTGAAAAAGTTCAATTCGGGGAATACGGATTTGTACAAGGCAACTGACATCTTGGTTGATGCCAACGGGAAAATTTTGATCGCCGGCTTAAAATCCTTTGACAACCTCTATGTCATGAAAATCACGACGACCGGCGCAATGGACGCTTCTTGGAGCAATGACGGCATCGCATTCATCCCCACCAACAACAGCGACCATTGGTGGGACCTCTACGACATGGAATTGGACAAAAACGGCCAAGTGTTGATCACAGGTAAAAAGTATCGCGCCAACAATGGCTCCACAATTCCTGCATTTTGGCATGTATTTGTAGCCCGATGGAATGCCAATGGCACCCTCGACAATACCTTCGCCACCAACGGAATCGGATTGTACAACAGCGATCCAACGCATTTCGATGAAGCCAAATCCATCATGGTGACGGCCGCCAACAACTATGTCACTGCAGGGATCACCTACATGGGATCCGATTACGATTATAGTGCACTGGGTATCTTGCACAATGGCGCCATCAACCCCAACTTTGGTGTCAATGGATGGTCGATCAATGACTTACTTCATGGACAAGATTCTGAAAACTGCCTGAATGCCACCATGCTTCCAGATGGCCGAATCCTCCAAACCGGCAATCAGGGTTCCGGTGACACGGTCCATTTTGCATTGCTGATGTTGAATCCAGACGGTACCCGTGACAATGTTTTTGCCCCGGACGGATTGTTTATGAATATTTTCAACCAAAACAACAACAGCAGCGGCCAAGCAGCAGCCGTAGATCCCAGTGGCAAAATTTACATGGGCGGATATACCCGCACTTGTGTCAACGGGACATGCGGCCCGCTTTACATGGCGATCTCGAGATACAACAATACGTTTGGGACTGTCACTTCTGTTGACAATCTAACTGAGTCGGATGCGGTATTTTTTCCTAATCCAGCAAAGTCGGATGGTTTGGTTTCAGTCAAAGGAATTGATTTTGCAACAGTGAAATCAGTAGAATTGATAGATTTAAATGGGAAACAATCAACATTAACGATGATTGCCGACCAGATTCAACTGCCAACTTTGCCGCAAGGGGTTTACTTCCTTCGCATCACGACCGAAACGGGCCAATGGGTAGAAAAGCTACGCATCGAGTGATTTGCCCCAACCACTGCGCTGAACGCCGTAGAATTATCGACAGATTTGCCAGAAGATGAGTGCAGCTTGTGGATTTGGAATCACCGGTGGTCTCCCATGGGACGCCACTTTGGAAATGAAAAAGGCGGCCATTTTGGCGGTTGCAAAGAGTGGCTTATGCGGCGACTTCTTCGAAATCATCAATTTTGGTGAACCTGACGAGTCCATTTGGCAGGTGACCTGCGGCAAACGGGATGCTGCGATGCGCCAATTGCGCGCCGAGGATGTGCCTTGGTGGAAATTTTGGGTTCCCCAAAATGCCGACATCGATGCGGCGCGCATCCGCAAGGCTTGGGCAACAAGCGCAGGCGGCGGACTCAGTTACGATGAATGGGTGACATTGGGCGCAGATATTTTTGTGCCCGGCTATACGGGGCGTGATATTGACCGGCTCGAGATTCCAGGGACAAGCCACGGATGGACGCTAACGAGCCACGAATCCGGCATTCACATGACGAACTACCTGATCGAGGAATCCGAAGACGATGACTACGAAGGCCTTATGCGTGCCTTTGAAATCGCTCAGGAGATGAAGTTTTTGGTGGTGATTTCTGGGTAGATCGAATTTTGGCGGTTATCTTCGAAATGAACTTCTTTTTGTAACGAATTATCAATCACCATGATCAGGGCTCCTTTTCTCATTTGCCTGTTTTGTTTGTCACTACTTTCGCTCCCTTGCATGGGTCAGGACTGGGTGGATGTTCACCTAGATGAAAAGTTCGATTTCAGGCTACCAGAGGGATATGAAGTCCTTGATACCGGATATTCTAGGAGTCTAAAGATAAGTCTTGACTCCTGTACCTTGGTGGTAACAAAGCTAGAATTCCCACCTGAGACAGTAGAAAAGACAATCGTTAGGACCGACGATCACTTGAGAAACCTTTACGGTGAGATCATCGAAGGAACGCAGAAATCTGGAGTAGAAGTGGAGCATTCCGAAATTGTTGATATGCAGGGTTTGCTCGTCCTCAAAATCAAGACGATTTTGCAAATGGAAAATTTGGGGTGGACCCAAGAAATGTGGCATATTTCTCTTTCAGATGCTGGTTATTTTTTTGTGTGTTACATTCCCATTGATGCTCAAACTGGGAAAAAATCAATTCTACAGAGAGATGCATTCTTCTCGAGCATCAGAGTCGCCAAAGGAATCACAAGAAAGGATCAATACGTCTATTCTGGAATTTACTATCGGATTGGAGCCTTCTTCGGTGATTTAGCGCCATACGCAATGGTCGCAATTGTAGTGGGAATTGTTCTGTGGTTGCAGAAGCGAAAAAGTAATCGTGTTTCTCAAGCGAATCATGATGTTGCGTCTTGAAATCAGATCTATTCGGAAAACTCCCAACCAATATCCCGTCTGAAATACTTGCCATCAAACGCAATCCGATCCGCATTTTCCAACGACTTGGCCACTGCCGCTTGAATCGTCTCCCCAAATGATGTCACGGCCAAAACGCGTCCACCGTCGGTCAAGACCTTTCCGTCTGCTGCCTTGGTGCCGGCGTGAAACACGACCGATCCCTCGACCTGGTCCAATCCGCTGATTTCCTTGCCTTTGACATAGTCGCCGGGATACCCGCCGCTTACCAGAAATACCGTTGCCGCAGCCGCCTCCTTGACCTTCAACTCGACTTGGTCCAAGGTCCCATTCGCAGTCGCCTCCATCAAGTCCACGACATCGCTTGCAATGCGTGGAAACACAACCTCCGTCTCCGGATCGCCCATACGGGCGTTGTATTCGATCACAAAAGGCTCGTCCCCGACTTTGATCAAGCCCAAGAAAATGAACCCATTGTAAGGAATGCTTTCCAGCGCAAGCCCTGCAATGGTCGGTTCGATGATGCGTTCGCGGACCTTGTCCATGAAAGGCTTGTCTGCAAATGGCACGGGCGAAACCGCTCCCATGCCGCCGGTGTTCAGACCGGTGTCGCCTTCGCCGATGCGTTTGTAGTCTTTGGCCTCGGGCAGCACTTTCCAGCTTTTTCCATCCGTCAAGACAAAAACGCTGAGTTCGATGCCGGTGAGAAATTCTTCGATGACCACTGTTTCGCCTGCGGCTCCAAATGCGCTGCCATCCAGCATTTCGCGGAGGCCAGCCTCGGCTTCCGCATGCGATGTGCAGATGAGCACACCCTTGCCCGCAGCAAGTCCGCTCGCTTTGAGCACGACCGGGAGCGTATGCGCCCGCACGTAGGCGACGGCTTGCTCAAGCCCTGCCGCATTGAACGATGCATAAGCAGCCGTCGGGATGTTGTGCCGCATCATGAAGCGTTTGCTCCAATCCTTGCTTGCCTCGAGCGTGGCGCCCGCCTGTCCGGGGCCGACTGTGGGAATGCCGAGCGACCGCAAATGGTCGGCGACGCCTGCTTCAAGCGGCCCTTCGGGGCCAATGATCACCAAATCGATGGCGTTTTCTTGCACGGCCTGCGCCACGGAGGTGCCGTCCAAGGGATTCAGCCGAAGGTTCGTGCCGATCGCGGCCGTTCCTGCATTTCCGGGACCGAAAAACAAAGCTTGGCAGCGTGGCGAGGCCGCCAATGACTGACCGATGGCATGTTCGCGGCCGCCTGCACCGATGATGAGAATTCTCATGGTTTCATTCAAATTGGGCTGCAATTTAGGCAAATGGAGGCTTGAATTCGGTCGAGATCTTCGTGGGCGGCTTTATTTTCGCAATTCAGGCGACAAATACGCCCGTTGAATCCTGATTCGAATGGAATTCAATTTGAACTTCCCTAACTTCAAATCCTAATTGGCGCTACAACTAAGGATACTTCGTTCATGAAACATACACTTTTAGGTCTTTTTTGCTTGCTGCTCATTTCTAGCACCTGTTTTGGTCAAGCAACGATTTCCTGTCCCGCAGTGGATGCGGGTCGTGATACATCAATCGCAAATTCGGTCAGTGGTTGTGTCCTTCTGACGGCGGTTCCAGTCGCAGGTTTCCAACCGACGACTTATACAGTGAATACCATTCCCTACAATCCCTATCCATTTAACGTCGGTGCGCCGATTATCATCAATCAAGATGACGTTTGGGGTCCGATAACCAACCTGCCTTTTGACTTTTGTTTCTACGGCAACAGCTATACGCAGGCACAGCCCGGCTCCAATGGCTTGGTTTCATTTGACCTGTTTCCTGTCGGATCCTACTGTACTTGGCCGATTTCGGCGCCGATACCGGACCCGAGCAATCCTTTGAATTCGATCATGGGTCCATGGCATGATATCAATCCGGCGTTTGGCGGGGCGGTTTATGCGCAGTTGTATGGCACGGCGCCTTGCCGGGTTTTTGTGGTGTCTTGGGAAAGCAACGCCATGTTTTCATGCACCAACATTACCACGACACAACAAATCGCCATTTACGAAACAACCAACATCATCGAAGTTTATATTCAAGACAAGCCGCTTTGTTCCACATGGAATGGCGGTGCCTCGATTTTGGGCGTGCACAATGCCAACGGAACGCAAGCGGTTGTCGTTCCAGGACACAATTATCCGACACAATGGAGCTCCATCAACGAAGCTTGGAGATGGGAACCTGCCGGCGCGTCCAACTTGACCATGAATTGGTATCAAGTGGGAAATCCAGCGGTGATTGCCACGACAGATACGGTGACGGTATGTCCGGTCAGCTGCGACACCCGTTATGTGGCAGAAGCGACCTATACCAACTGCAACGGCGCCACGGTTACCGTGCGGGACACCGTGTTGGTCATCGGCGCAAATCCAAATGCTTTGACCAATCCGACAGTTTCCAATGCGCTTTGCAACGGCGGCAGCTCGGGCAGCATCACCTTGAATCCTTCAGGTGGCGCAACACCTTATTCTTACAATTGGCCGCAACTCAGCCAAAATACGGCAACCGTCAATGGTTTGGCCGCTGGAACCTATACCGTGATTGTCACCGACAGCATCGGCTGTACTTTGTTGGATACCATCACAATCTCGGAGCCTACGAGGATCGTTCCCAATGCGACAGCAACGGATGCGCTCTGCTTTGGCGCCTCTTCGGGAAGTGCCGCTTCCGCCCCAACCGGTGGTACACCGGGGTACACGTATTTTTGGTCACCGAGCGGCGCCACGGCTGCCAATGCGCCCAACCTTCCGGCCGGTCAACATATAGTTTCTGTCACCGATGCCAACGGTTGCGTGATTCGAGATACCGTGACCGTCGGGCAGCCCACCCAAGTGATTGCCAACACCACCATGACGCCCGTTTTGTGTAATGGCGGCAGCACCGGAACAGCAACTGGAACGGCCGCAGGCGGCACACCGGGTTATACCTTTCTTTGGTCCAACGGACAGAGCTCCGCAACCGCAACCGGTTTGGCAGCGGGCACCTATTCCGTGACGGCCACTGATGCCAACGGATGTACAGGAACGCGGTCGATCATTGTCACTGAACCGACGCCCGTCACCGTGACGGCGGTCTCCACCAATGTCATTTGTATCGGTGGGTCAGATGGAACAGGTACTGCACTTGGAGCAGGTGGCACTTCGCCTTATACCTTCCAATGGAGCAATGGTTCACAATCCGCCTTCGTGAACAATTTGTCGGCAGGAACGCACAATGTTACGGTCACAGATGCCAATGGCTGCACCGCCACCACGAGTATCACCGTGACGGAGCCGCCGCAAATCAGCTTGCAAATCACTGGCGACAATGCTTATTGTGAATATGATTCCTTGGACCTTCAATCCGTCGTTACCGGCGGCGTCCCACCTTATGTCTATCAGTGGTGGTCGGTCCCGACTGCGGTCAATGATTCCACTGCGAACTTGCATTACTACGATGTCCATGAAGATCGCACGTACAATCTGATGATCACGGATCAAAATGGCTGCCAAGCCACGGCGTCCTACTATGTCGAATCCAATCCACAACCCTCGGTCGCCTTCACAGTGGACCGTACCGAAATTTGTGATTCTGGAACGGTTGTGTTTACGAACCTTTCGGGTCCAGGTCCATTGACCTCCTTCTGGGAATTTGGTGATGGATCCACCCTGATTGCCGAAGCTCCTTTCCATTGGTATGGGACGGGCACATATACGGTTTCATTGGACATCACCGACTTGAATGGTTGTACCAATTCAATGACACAAGAGTTACTGATTGAAGTGATTCCAACTCCAGTTGCATCGTTTGTTACTGATCCCAACATCACCTTGATCGACCATCTGCTGCTGAGCGAAGCAACGATCACCTTTAACAGCACATCCTCTTGGTTTACCAGCGCGGTGGATTGGAGCTTTGGAGACAGCACAAGCGCATTTGTGGGTCAAGTCGTCCACACTTACCAAGATACAGGCCGATTCTGCATCACCCTGAATGCCTACAATAAGTTTGGTTGCCACGATGATTCTACGCAATGCATCACCATTTTGCAGGATCCATACCTCTGGGTTCCCACAGGCTTCACACCCAATGGAGACGGTCTCAATGACATATTCATCATCGGGGGAATTGAAATCAAAGAATTTGAAATGTGGGTTTATGATCGCTGGGGCAAGATGTTGTTCTATACCGACAATATGACGGAGGGTTGGAATGGCAAAATCGACCAAGAAGATGCCTCCGAAGGAGTCTATGTCTTCCGAATCAACGCCGTTAACAACGAAGGCTTCAAGATGGAACGCGCAGGGTCAGTGACCCTCGTGCGATAGGTCTTCCCGAAATCAAAATTTGCCAGCATTCCCTCTGATTCGGAGGTGATGCTGGCAAATTTCTTTTGAAGCAGATCAGTAGAAGGAAATCTTGGTTTTGCTCAGCGCCTTTTTCAAGGCTACGGCCTGCTCCATGGTGAATGCATTCTTGCTCACGTTGAGGTGCTGCAGCCAAGCCATCTGATACAGCGGACTGTAATCCTTGGCTGGAATTTCATGGGTGAACAAGGAGCGCAGATCAGGGCAATTGAGCAAAGGACTCAGGTCCATGATCGGGTTGCGGTAGATCACGATCTTTACCAAGCGCGGAAAGTTGCGTACCACCGTGAGGTCGGAGACATTGTTGCTGTGAATGTCAAGGTAGCGCAACTTGGTCAGAAAACGCAGGCTGTCGATCGTGGTCACATTGTCGTTTTTGCCCATCGTGAGTTGCTCGAGCTTGGGATGGTGCATGATGTACTTCAATTCCTCGTTGCTGTTGACCATGCCCTGAATGCGCAGGTTTTTGAGTTCCTTGTGGTCTTCCAGCATTTGCAAGCTGAAGTTCGGCACGGGCAAAAAGGAGATGTTGAGATCGGTAAGTCCTTTGAAATTGGCGATTTCGGAGATGTCGATCAGGTTTTCCGAATTGTAAACCGACAAGTTGGTGAGCCAAGTCCAGTTGGCAATGGGTTTCAAACTCCGAATGTCATTGCGGGACACGTCCAAGGTCTTGACCTTGGGAAGATGCGCGATCGGCTCCAAAGTTTCGATGTCGTTGTCGTAAATCTGTACCCACGTAAGATCGAGAAGACTGTCCAGCGGCTTCAAATCCTGCACGAAGTTGTGGTTGCAGGCAAATTCTTGCAAGCCCTTCAAGACTTGAACGCCTTCCAGTGACTTGAGGCTGTTGCCTTGAAATTCGAGCACCTTCAATTTGGGATAATCTGCAAGCCAGGAAAGGTCCTCGATGGGCGATTCATAGACAATGAGTTGCTCGAGGTTGGTGAATTTCCGCAAGGCCTCATAATCGATCGGCTCCTTGTCGCGGATGAATAATTTTTTGGCAGCCAAGGGATTCGCAATGCCTTGTTGCCAGGTAACCCAGTCCTTTTCGCGGAAATAGCGGCTCATTTCCTCCTCTTCGTCCTGTTGGGAAAATGCAGGCGCGGCGAATGTCAGCAGCAACAAGGCCAGCAATCCAAGATGTTTTACTAAGGGTTTCATGCGTTCAGTATCTCGTGGAGGAGCGATTTTACTTCTTCGTGAGGTGGATTGAGCAGGAAATGTCCGCCGTCCACCACATGCAATTTCGCACCATTTACCTTTTGAATAAAATCCTTGCAAAGATTCACCTGCAAGATGTTGTCGTGTGCTCCCCAAATAATGTGCCAGTTCGTTCCGACTTCTGTTGAGCGTTGGGCAATGACTTCCAAATCAGGGCGCAACTTCGAATGCCCGCGCCAAACGCGCCTGAGCAAAACCCGCTTTTCTGGCGTATCAAATTGCCGCTGAATGAATTTGTACTTAAAGGCATCCGTGATCCGCAGTTGGTACAGCATCCGAATGAACAACAAAAACAACCCGGGCCACCGCAAAACGGTGTAAAACAAGGCCTTCCCAACCGGATTGTAAATGCAAAACCGATACAGCGGATGGATGCGCAAGCCGTCGGGAGAAATCAGGATCATTTGCCGAATGGGAATTTTGGTCGCTTGGTAAAGGCTCAGTGCAACTTTTGCACCCAAACTGAAGGCCAAAAAATGAACTTCTGTGCTCGGATATTTTTCCAGAAGTTGCCGCAGGAATTCGTCCCAATCGCTCGGCAAAACCGGCTGACGTTCATCCGCCCATTCGCTTTCGCCAAAGAAAATCAGGTCGATGGTCACCACTCTCCACCCTTCGGGCACGGTCTGCAACAGCGGCAAAAACAATTTCCGGCTTTGGCCATAACCATGGAAGCACAACAGCAGCCGCGTGCCATGCCCATGGCTCGTTCCGGCGACGCTGCCCTTGTTGCCAAGGGTGATCCTGAAATTTTCCGCTTCCAAAATTGAAATTGACCTGATTCCTTTTAACCTTTGGCTACCCAATCACACTTTATATATGTGCGCTGCCTATTCCACTGCCCAAAAGATCTTGACCCGCGCCGAATTGCAGCGCAGGATTTTGGTCTGGCGCCTCAAAAATAGCAAAGTCGTCTTCACCAACGGCTGTTTTGACCTGCTGCACCTCGGACATGTCGATTATTTGGAGAAGGCCCGCGCCCTCGGCGACTATTTGGTCCTCGGATTAAATTCCGACGCGTCGGTCAAGCGCCTCCAAAAAGGCTCCGAACGCCCGCTCCAATCCGAGGAGGCACGTTCACGCATCATGGCTGCTCTCCAATTCGTCGACGCCGTCTGCATTTTTGACGAAGACACCCCCCTTGATTTGATTCTTGCCATTCGACCTGACATCCTCGTCAAAGGCGACGATTACAGCCTCGACAAGATTGTCGGTGCCACCGAAGTCCAAAGTTGGGGCGGCGAAGTCCAAACCATTCCGTTGGTGCAGGGCCATTCCACGACCAACATCGTCCAGAAAATCAAAAACGCTTCCAATGGGTAAATTCAGTTTACGTCTCGAAATCGGCGGAAAAACCTTTGGCGTGGTTCAGCCCGGAATTTGCATCGCGATTCCGCTGAATTTCAACGGTCCGCAGCCCAATACCTACGGCGTCGCCCCCGCGCATGCGCAAGCCTACGCCTCCGGGGGATGGGTGGGCGACACCCGCCAAGGCGGCTCCTGCAACTTCGAGACCTACACCTTCACCCCCCATTGCAACGGCACCCATACCGAATGCGTCGGGCATATCGTGGACGAGCGCTTGCGTATCCACGAGCAGTTGCAGGAAAGTTTGATTCCCGCCACCCTCATTTCCGTGACGCCTAGCAAGGGCGCAGACACAGCCGACAATTACGATCCGGCATTGAATCCCGACGACCTCGTCATTGACCGCGCGATGTTGGAAGCTGCATTGAAGGAAACGGAAACGAGCTTTCACGAAGCGATCATCATCCGCACGCTGCCCAACTCCGACGACAAAAAAAGTCGGGACTACATGCAGCAAACGCCTTCATTTTTTACGATCGAGGCCATGCAATACTTGGTGAGCCTGCAATTGCGCCATCTGTTGGTGGACATGCCCTCGGTGGATCGGCTCTTCGACGAAGGCAAATTGAGCGCCCACCATATTTTTTGGAACCTGCCCGCAGGCAGTCATTCTGCGAATAATCAACCCCAACAAGACAAGACCATCACCGAGATGATCTACGTCCCCGCGCAAATCGCCGATGGAAAATACCTACTGAATCTGCAAATTGCGCCCTTTATGGCCGATGCGGCACCGAGCCGTCCGGTTTTGTATGCTTTGAATCCTGCATAAGATGTCTGCAAATACCTCCACCTTTCGCCTCGACCGCGCCTTTGCCCAGGAATTGGATGCCCGGGATCCCTTGGCGGCATTCCGGGACAAGTTCCATATCCCCAAAATGGCCGATGGCCGCGACCACAATTATATGTGTGGCAATTCACTGGGGCTGCAACCTAAGTCCGTGCGCGCCTTTGTGGAGCAGGAATTGGCAGATTGGGAAAAACTCGGCGTCGAAGGCCATATCCATGCCCGCAATCCTTGGTTGCCTTACCACGAATTTCTCACGGCGTCCATGGCCAAAGTCGTCGGCGGACAGGAGAATGAAGTGGTGGTGATGAACAGCCTCACGGTCAATCTCCATCTGCTGATGGTGAGTTTTTACCGTCCGACCCAGACAAGGCACAAGATCATCATCGAGGCGGATGCATTTCCGAGCGACCGCTACGCGGTGATTTCGCAGATTCAGTTCCATGGCTTTCGATCCCAAAACCTCCCTGATCGAATTGCGCAGCAAAAGCGGTCATCCGGTGATTCCAACCGAGGAAATTTTGGAGGTGATCGCCCGCGAAGGCGATTCTGTGGCCTTGGTGATGCTCGGCGGCGTGAATTATTATTCCGGCCAAGCCTTCGAAATGCAAAAAATCACTGAAGCCGGCCATGCAGTGGGTGCCAAAGTCGGATTTGACCTCGCGCATGGTGCAGGCAATCTTCGTTTGAAACTCCACGAATGGGGTCCGGACTTTGCCTGTTGGTGCGGCTACAAATACCTCAACAGCGGCCCGGGAGGCCTTTCCGGCATTTTCATCCACAACCGCCACGCGACCGATTTCAGCATCCCGCGTTTTGCCGGATGGTGGGGCCACAACAAAGCCAACCGTTTTAAGATGCCGCCTTACTTCGAACCGCTGCCCGGTGCCGAAGGCTGGCAACTCAGCAATCCGCCGATCTTGGCATTGGCTGCCTTGCGCGCCTCCCTCGAAATTTTTGAAGAAGCCGGCATGGACGCTTTGCGTGCCAAATCCGAATTGCTCACCGGCTACCTTGAATGGCTCATCCAGCAAAAAAATTCGAATGCCAATATCCGCATCATCACGCCAAACGATCCTGCGCAACGGGGCTGTCAGCTGAGTTTGCAAACCCTCCACAATGGGCGCGAGATCTTTGACCGGCTCACCGCTGCAGGCGTCATCGCCGATTGGCGCGAACCAGATGTGATTCGGATTGCGCCGGTGCCCTTGTATAACCGATATGTCGATGCTTGGGACTTTGTGGATTTGCTCACCACGAATTGAAAAAGTCTATTTGCGAATATTGTCTTTGCCCTCGGGAAGGTAGTATAGCCATCCGAAGCCGATAAAAAAGATGACTGCGGAAGCCACAAACGCGGGAATCAAAATTTCCGTGTCATTGTCGAGGGCGTTGTTGAGCGCCGCATACATCAGCCAAATCTGAAGGCTGATATTGAGAATCAGCACAACAATCAAGGAACTTAGCATGATGCCAGCCTTCGCCGAACTCACGTTGTTTTGGTTTTTTCTAAAATTGCTCATGGCGCGAATGATTGAATTTTAAGGATAAAATCAGGCTTTCCTGAATTCTCTGACATACAGGCCATCGGCCTTGGTCAGGACTTCCAGCTTAGGCAAGGCACGGGGCGGCGGACCCGCAAGCACTGCGCCCGTTTCCGCATTGAAAAATCCTTCATGGCAAGGACAGGCGATTTTTCCGGTTCCTTTCGCATAAAAGACGGCACAAGAAAGATGGGTACACTTCTGCTCGTAGGCGTGGAAGCTGCCGTTTTCCAAGTGAATCATTAAGTACGGAATGCTGCTCCCTTGAATCACAAAGGAGCGCGTGCCCCCAACAGGAATATCTTCTGGCTTGCAGACAAAATGCTCGGCGTCTGATGTTTTGTGCGGAAAAAGGAGGGCCTCAGCTGCAATTACGCCGCTACCGATCATCAATCCGCCAGAAATAAAGGTCAGGAACTTAGCGAAATCCCGCCTGCTGATCAGTGATGCATCTTGCTTCTTGATGGGGAAGTCGCGCTTCCAGCTTTCGTTGTCGTTTTCGTGACTTGACATAGCGTATCTGCGTTGGGATTATTCAATGACCAATTTGGTGCTGCCTTTGGGCATCATGAGATTCACTTTGGTGCGGACAATTTCTTGACCAAATTGAAATGTGTTGACGGGGCTGCTGTTGGGACGCAAAAGGGCAAGCTCCTCGCGTGTACCAAAATAGAGGGCACCGCTTGGGCATACGGTCGCGCACATGGGTTTTTTGCCGATACTCGTTCGGTCGTAACACATGTTGCACTTCATCATCAAGTCGTATTGCTCCATTTTTTTGGGTACGCCAAACGGGCAAGCCATCACGCAATTGGAACAACCGATACACCGCTCGGTGTTTGCGGTATGGACAATCCCAAATTCGTCTTTGGAAATGGCGTCGGCAGGGCAGACATTGGCGCAAACTGGATCCTCGCAGTGCATGCAGACTTGTACGGTTGTCTGAATACTTGCCGCGCGTTCCACATAGTTGACGTGGATCATGGACTCTTGTCCATTGGTCTCGCATTCGGCGCAGGCCATTTCGCAGGCTTTGCAGCCGATACAGCGTTGCATGTCTACAAAAAATTCCAAGCTACTGTTCATGCTTTTTTCTTGATCTGGTCAAACGCTGGCATACGCCTTGGTGTCCTCAGCAGGATTTTGAAATTGACCCATTGGTTGCAATTGGCAGGCACAGACCTTGAACTCAGGAATCTTTGAGACCGGATCCAAGGTACCTGGTGTCAATTGATTGACCGATTTTTTCCCCGGCCAATGGTAGGGAATAAAAACGGTGTCTTTGCGGATCGTCTCGACGATATTGGCTGGAAAGATGCCTTCGCCGCGCCGTGTAACAACGCGGACAAGTTCTGATTGGCGAATGTTAAACCTCGCTGCCAATTCCGGATGGATTTCAAGCAGTGGTTCAGGATATTGATTGACCAATTTCCCAATGCGGCGTGTTTGGGTGCCACTCAGGTATTGGGAAACAACTCTGCCCGTCGTCAAAATCACGGGGTATTCGGCATCTGTGACCTCACCGGGTAGCTTGTAGGGTGCCGGATTAAAGTGCGCTTTTCCGTCTGGCGTTTTGAATTTGCGGTCCTCCCAAAGGCGTGGCGTTCCTGGATGGTCTTCCGAAGGACAAGGCCAAAAAATGCCCATGTTGTCCTCGATGCGCTTGTAGGTGATCCCAAAATAGTCCGCAGTCCCTCCTTTTGATGCGACACGCAATTCGTTGAATATCGCCTCACTCGATGCGAAACTGAATTTGTCTTCGGCCCCCAGGCGCTTAGCCAATTCGAGAATGATGCTCGTATCCGTTTTTGCATTGCCGGGAGGTGTGACCGCTTCCCGAATGCGAATTACCCTACCTTCTGCCGATGTCGTCGTCCCTTCTTCTTCCTCTTGCAGCGATCCGGGCAGGATGATGTCGGCATGGCGCGCAGTTTCGTTGAGGAAGAAGTCGATGCAAACGTAAAATTCGAGTTTCTCGAGGGCCTCTCGGACGTAGTTGCTGTTGGGCAAGGATACGAGCGGATTGAAACAGATCGAAAGCAAGCCTTTGATTTCCCCCCGGTGAATGGCCTCGATGATTTCATAGGCTGAGAGTCCTTTGCGGGGCAATTCGCTTTCTTGAATGCCCCAAACGTCAGCAATGTATTGGCGGTGTTCGGGGTTTTCAATATCGCGATTTCCGGGGAGTTGGTCGCATTTATGCCCGTGCTCACGGCCGCCTTGGCCATTTCCTTGGCCGGTAATCGTGGCGTAGCCACAATAGGGTTTTCCAATTCGGCCTGTTGCCAAGACAAGGTTGATGCATCCCAAGACATTGTCCACGCCTTTGGAATGGTGTTCAATGCCTCTGGCATGCAACAGGAAGCTGGTTTTGGCTTTGCCCCAAAGCTCGGCTGCTTGCCGGATTTTGTCCTTGTCAATGCCAGTGACCTCTTCGGCCCATTCCAAGGTGTATTCGGAGACGGCAGCAAGCGTAGCATCAAAACCCGAGGTATGCTGAGCAATAAAGTCGTGGTCAAGCAGGTCGTGATCCACCAAATACTTGAGCATGGCGCCGTAAAGGGCAGAATCGGTTCCTGGGCGCACATCGAGGTGAAGGTCTGCGGTGCGTGCCAATGGGATCATCCTTGGATCGATCACAATGAGTTTCGCGCCGCGGTCGCGGGCTTTCCAAATCCAGTGCGTCAGCGTTGGAAACGTCTCGCTTACATTCGCCCCTGCCACAATGATCACCTCGGCATATTCCAGGTCGCTGTAGTTGTTGGATCCACGGTCCAATCCGAAGGCCTTTTTGTTCCCTGCGCCAGCGCTGACCATACAAAGCCTGCCGTTGTAGTCCAAGTTGCGGGTTTTGAGCGCGACCCGGGCAAATTTGCCCATGAGGTAACTTTTTTCATTCGTCAGTGACACACCCGAAAGCACTGCAAAGGCATCGTTGCCATTGGCATGTTGAATGCGGGTGATCTCATCAATGACCCGATCGTAGGCTTTTTCCCAAGTCACCGGCACAAATCCTACGCCTTGTGCACGCTCCAAAGGCTCCAACAAGCGATCGGGATGGTTGTTTTGCAGGTAACGTTGCACGCCTTTGGGGCAAAGCCTTCCTTCGTTGAACGGAAATTCCATCCACGGCTCAAAACCAACCACTTTGTTGTTCTTCACCAACAATTCGATCCCGCACTGCATACCACAGAAGCAGCAATGGGTCTTGACCGTTTTGTCGGGCTCATCCCGCCCAGGAAAGCCATCCTTTGGCGTGAAGTTGAGATGGGGCCCAAATGCCTCAATGATTTTTTCTGGTGAAACTGGTAGTCTAGCCATAATTCTTCTTGTTTCGGTCCTCAACCAAAAAAACTGCCGCTTTCTTGACGGGCTTTGAGATGGGCGCGTGCAATTCGGTCCCGTTTTCCCTCTGGGCTGTAGTCCAAGTGGGAGCTTCCATCTTTCAGTGTAAAGTCAAACCCAAGTTCCTTCGTGACGATTTTTAGATCGTCGATATGCGTTTGGGTCGCAAATTCCTTGCCCGTAAACTTGCAAGTGGCCATCCCGCGTCGCATTCCTTCCATGCGATAGATTTTCGCACCAATCTGTGCAGGCCGTTGGATGATGTGGAAGAACTTTCCAAACGGAATCCAAACCAAAAAGAGGATGACCAACACAGCATGAAACACGGCAAGGAAATCAAAGGCAAAGCCTTTCATAAACTGATAGGAATAGGTGAGCCCAAGGCCCGTCACCGAAATTCCAATCAGCAGCAACAGGGGTAGCAGGTCTGATTCAAAGGTCTGTGTTGCGATCAAACCCGGCTGCATCAACCGCCTGCGGAGGTAGTAGATCGAGCCCAAAATCACCAACCACGAGGACCAATTGAGGGCGTGGAAGGTCATAAAGGCTGTGAAAGAGTGCAGTTTGAAGCTAAACGCCTCCAAGCCAAAGACGTGTGCTTGGTAGATTTCCGTAGAACCAGGAGCAAAGGAAAAGTGAACCCATCCAAAAGTCAATGGAATGGTGATCATAAAGGCCGAAATACAGCCCGAGGCAATCATAAAGTGTGCAGCCCAGCGCATCGGTCCCCGTCGGTAAATGAGCCGTTGAAGCGCGATATTTTTAATGCTCTCTTGGACGATTTGCCCGAGGTAGAAGAAAGTTCGCCCTTGGATGAACAGTTGAAAGCCACGCTTGAAATACATCCAGGTCGGTGGGCGCTGTAGCCATACGGTATAACGATAGACCACACCGAAACACGCGAAAATCGTCCCAAAAAGGTAGGTAACAAGTGCTGCATCAAAATTTTGGAGTTTCCGTGATCCTAGGAAAACCAAGGCAACCAAGGTCAACGTCGCCAAGGTCGCGATCACCAAAGCCCGCGTATTCAGTTTGGAAAACATGCGTTACGTCATAATGGGACGAATGGCCCCGCCTAAACAACAATAGAATCAACGACATCTCTTGACAACACAAATGTTGTCAGGAGGGATCGTCAACTATCCGCATGATACAGATCAATCTAGGAGCTTTTTCAACGCTTTCTTCGATCAAATCGCATTTCTGCAAGACCCCGCAAAGCTAGGTCAATTCTCGACCATCGTCAAGAATTTCGGATAGCCCTTCTCTTGAGAGACTGACTATCAAGGAAAATAAAAACATGATATATCTCATATTTACTGAACGTGCCGCTTGCCATCCCAACCGGCTTCAAGCGGAAGCATGGGTTATTGCACGAAGATGCGTTGTGCGACGACTCCGTTAGCCGTTTGCACGCGCACGATGTAGGAACCTCGCGCAATGGATGCAGGTAGCTTTGCATTGAACTCATTTCCATTCCCTTGGAATTGAATGATTGTTTTTCCCATTAAATCCATGATCGCAATGTTTTCCATCATGGAGTTGGCAGGCAAAATGACTTTGAATTCGCCGCCGTTTGGATTTGGGAAAATCTGAAGGGTAAGCGCCGCAAAGGGATCGCGGACGCCAATGATCGTGGTATCAATTCTGGGGGCAAAATACACCGCCATGTTGCGGGTCCGCGTCCAATAGTTGTCCAATTGATGCCCTCCCAGTGCTGGATTGCCCATTTGCGTCGCACAATCGGCGTTGTTGGTGGTAAATTCGGCGAGGTAGTCGGGCACCGAATCTCCTGCCAAAGCAAGCGCGTCTATCATGGCTTTGATGTCACTGCCGCCGGAAACGAAGGGACGGTTCAGGATATAGGCACAATTCGCCGGCCACAGCGTGGCGCAATAGGCGTAAGTCGCGAATAGGCGATTTCGGCCATAGGGCACGATCAGGTCAGCCGGCTGATGAAAAAGGTACAAACAGGGGATTTCGGCATCGTTTGCATTCGCAGCAAAGAGATTGTTGAACATGCCGCCATAAAGATCGCCGACCCCACGGATGCGGTAGCTATTTGCGGTTGGATTTAAAGTACCCTCGAATGAGCCAAGATCAGGTCGTGCAAGCACAAGGGCGGCATTGGTCGTTCCGGTACCATACCGCACGAGGCAACCCTGCTCGTACCGGACGTTAGGCAATGGCGCATTTGCAAGAGATCCCACGCCTGCAGGTTTTTCAGAGGCATCATCCATAAATCCAACGCCCATTGCAATGAACGCACCGGCACTTTCGCCGACCACAAAGATGTTTTGCGGATCAATGTTATAGTCCGCGGCATGGATGACCAAGTAACGAAGCGCGCCTTTGGCATCTTGAATGCCACGGTAATAGGCACGGGTCCATTCCAGCGTGTCGGTTTGGTTGAGGCAATCCCATTCGACACCTTGTATAAAGGAGATGTTGCAATGCCAGTCCCCGGCGGGTTGAAACATGCCAAGGCGGTAGTCAATCGCCGCCGTGACATAGCCGCGTTTGGCAAAATCCTTGCGCATCGCAACAATGCCGGGATCATTTTTGGTTCCCGCCATGAAGGCGCCGCCATGGATCAATATCATCAACGGACGGCCATTGGGTGGTGGCGTATCATTCGTCGGAACGGAAATGTCCATCGTCAAAGTCCGCGTCACGCCGCCAAAATCTACGTCCGCACCATATTGGAGGGTCGTGTCGTGGTATTGGTAAAGGGTATCGACGAAGGCCTGGGCGGTTGCCGAGCCAAGGGTGCAAAGGAGGATAGCGAAAAGGAGGGTGAATTTTTTCATATTTAAAAAATAGGGCTCTGGAATTCTATTCCCTCAAATTTAGCCAAAATTCCATTTCGAGAATACCGTGATGGATATCCAGCCCTATGAACGAATT
Source organism: Bacteroidota bacterium (assembly GCA_016718825.1). Classification (NCBI taxonomy): domain Bacteria; kingdom Pseudomonadati; phylum Bacteroidota; species Bacteroidota bacterium. The sequence continues at coordinate 346,132 of JADKCL010000001.1, forward strand.
AGCCAACCAAGTTGAATAGATGTAGGTTGTCACTGACCTAAAGGCCAACTCCTTCTTTTACCCATGCTTGGCGGTAGGGATCAACTTGCCTTTTTGCGGCTTCGAGTGGGGACTAAGTCCGCACGCGCCCCGCAGATCCGCATCCCCTGGAGCACCGAGCAGCTGTTCAACCTGTTTTCTTCCTACCAACTCACCTAAATCATTTCACATTTGCTCCGTTCAAACATAGCCTCTAAATTTGGCTTGGATTGGATTTTTGCCGTTTCTGGTGATTGATCGAACTTTGTGTTGGTCAATTGCCTTAGAATGAATGATTTCCAGCCGCGGTATTCTTAACTTTGTAGCAATGACGCTAGGATACGTACTCATTATTATCGGTCTCGCACTGTTTACACTGCTCACATGTGCCGCCTACGCGGTTTACGCCGAGCGCCGTGTCTGTGCTTTTATTCAGCAACGGGTCGGTCCCAACAGGGTCGGACCTTGGGGTTTGCTCCAACCGCTGGCAGACGTTGTCAAGCTTCTTTTGAAAGAAGACATCGTCCCCGCAGCCGGTGACAAGCTCATCCACTTTTTGAGTCCGGTCATTTCCGTCACGATTGCCTTGACCGCATTCGCAGTGATTCCTTTTGGCTCCGACGGTGAAACCATCATCGCCATTGCCAACGTGAACATCGGCGTGCTCTACATCTTGGCACTCACATCCGTCGCCGTTTACGGAATCACCCTCGCCGGTTGGAGCTCCAACAGCAAGTACGCCCTCATGGGTGGTTTGCGCAGTTCGGCGCAGATGATCAGCTACGAACTTTCGATGGGTCTTTCCGTTGTGAGCTGCGTGTTGCTGACCAACCTGCTGGCCAAAGATTCCGGCGAAGGTTATTTGAGCCTCGTCACCATCGTCAATACGCAAGCCGAAACCGGCCTCTGGAACGCCTTCATCAACCCTGTCGGCTTCCTGATTTTTGTCACTTGTGCATTCGCAGAAACCAACCGTACGCCTTTTGACTTGGTCGAGGCCGAGCAAGAACTCGTCGGTGGTTTCCACACAGAATACAGCTCGATGAAGTTTGCTACGTTCTTCTTGGCTGAATACCTCAACGTGATCATCGCTTCGATGTTCATCACCACGCTTTTCCTCGGCGGCTTCCACGGACCGTTGGAGAAAAACGTCTTCCATGTTGCAGAATGGAGCGGCGCTTTGCAGGTGCTCTGGAGCATCGGTTGGTTTATCGCAAAAACATTTTTCTTGGTGTTTGTGTTTATCTGGGTACGTTGGACCCTGCCACGCTTCAAATACAATCAGTTGATGAGCATCGGTTGGAAAAGCTTCCTTCCTGTGGCCATCTTCAACCTGATGTTGGTCGCGCTGGCAGGCTACCTGATCAAAATTCTTTGATCGGTGTTGGCTTTCAGGTCTGGGACGTGCGTATGAAAGGAAATAATTGTTGAATGGAATCTAATTTCTCAGACCGCGTAAAGGACGTGATCTCCTACAGCAGAGAAGAAGCACTGCGGTTGGGACATGACTATATCGGACCCGAACACTTGCTCCTCGGCCTCATCCGCGAAGGTGAAGGCAAAGCCATTAAAATTTTGGTGCAACTCGGCGTCGACTTGAACAAGTTGCGCAAGAGCATCGAAAATGCCATCAAAGGCACCATCACGGTGATCAACCTCAACAACCTCCCGCTCACACGGCAGGCCGAAAAGGTCCTCAAAATCACCTACCTCGAGGCAAAACTCGACAACAGCACATTGATTGGCACCGAACACTTGCTGCTTTCCATCCTCCGGGAAGACAGCAATGTCGCTGCACAGATTCTTTCCAAGTTTGGCGTGACTTATGATGTTTTCCGCGCCGAATTGGAAGAAAAGGAAGACTTTTCATCATCCTCAAGTACCAATTCCCCTAAAATGGCAATGACCAATGAGCCCACCGATCCACAGGATGTCGGTGCAGGCGACCGCCCAAAACGTACCTCGAAGTCCAAGACTCCGGTGTTGGACAACTTCGGGCGTGATCTCACGGCAATGGCCGAAGAAAACAAGCTCGACCCTATCGTCGGGCGTGAAAAGGAAATCGAACGCGTAGCCCAGATTCTGAGCCGCCGCAAAAAGAATAATCCCGTTCTGATCGGCGAACCGGGTGTGGGCAAGACGGCGATCGCGGAGGGCTTGGCCCTGCGCATCGTGCAGCGCAAGGTGAGCCGCGTGCTCTTCAACAAGCGCATCGTCACGCTCGACATCGCTTCCCTCGTGGCAGGTACCAAGTACCGTGGCCAATTTGAGGAGCGTATGAAGGCCGTCATGGCCGAGCTGGAAAAGACCCCGGATGTGATTCTCTTCATTGACGAATTGCATACCATCGTCGGTGCAGGCGGCGCTTCGGGTTCGTTGGATGCCTCCAACATCTTCAAACCGGCCCTGAGCCGCGGCGAGATTCAGTGCATCGGCGCCACCACCCTCGACGAGTACCGTCAGTACATCGAGAAGGATGGCGCACTTGAGCGTCGTTTCCAAAAGGTGATCGTGGAACCCACTTCGCCCGACGAAACGATCCAAATCCTGCACAACATCAAGGAAAAATACGAGGATCACCACAACGTCAACTATACCGACGACGCCATCAAGGCTTGCGTGACCCTCAGCGAACGCTACATCAGCGACCGTCACTTCCCTGACAAGGCCATCGACGTGCTCGATGAAGCCGGTAGCCGCGTGCACATCAACAACATTCAGGTTCCCAAGACCATTTTGGAATTGGAAGCCAAAATCGAAGAGGTGCGCGTCCTGAAAAACAAAGTGGTCAAAAGCCAGAAATACGAAGAGGCAGCCCGTCTGCGCGATCAGGAGAAAAAACTGATCGAGGATCTCGAGAAGGCCAAACTGCTCTGGGAAGAAGAATCCAAAACCAAGCGCTACAACGTCTCCGAAGACGATGTGGCAGACGTGGTAGCGATGATGACGGGCATTCCCGTCACCAAGGTTGCTGCCGGCGAAGCGAGCAAGCTCGTTTCGATGGAGCAGGAACTTAAGCAAGTCATCATCGGCCAAAACGATGCGATCGAGAAATTGGTCAAGGCCATCAAACGTTCGCGGTTGGGTTTGAAAGACCCCAACAAGCCGATCGGCTCCTTCCTCTTCCTTGGCCCTACCGGCGTAGGCAAGACGGAGATGGCCAAGGCCCTCGGCCGTTACCTCTTCGACAGCGAAGAGTCGCTCATCCGTATCGACATGAGCGAGTACATGGAGAAATTTACGGTCTCCCGCCTCGTGGGAGCGCCTCCCGGATACGTCGGCTACGAAGAAGGTGGTCAACTCACGGAGAAAGTTCGCCGCAAGCCGTATTGTGTGATCCTGCTCGACGAGATCGAAAAGGCTCACCCAGACGTCTTCAATATCCTGCTGCAAGTGCTCGACGACGGCATTCTGACCGATGGTTTGGGTCGCCGCATTGACTTCAAAAACACGATCATCATCATGACCTCCAACGTCGGTGCACGCGAGGTCAAGGAATTTGGTTCGGGTGTCGGCTTCAAGGCCAGCACCACCCAGGCATCCGACAAGAGCAAGAGCCTCATCGAAGGCGCGCTCAAGCGGGTTTTCCGTCCGGAGTTTTTGAACCGTGTCGACGATGTGGTGTTTTTCCAGCCTTTGGAAAAGGAGCATATCTTCAAGATCATCGACCTGCAATTGGCCAAGGTTTTCAAGCGCATCAATACCATGGGCTTCGAGGTGAAACTCACCGACAAAGCCAAGGATTACATCGCTGACAAAGGCTTTGACCAGCAATTCGGTGCCCGTCCGCTGAACCGCGCGATCCAGAAGTATCTGGAAGACCCGATCGCGGATGAAATTCTGAAGGGACTGAACGAAGGGGACGGAATTATCGCCGACTTCGACGAGAAAACCTCCGAAATCAAAATCAAGATCAAAAAGGGCAAAAAATCCAAAGGCAAGTCCGAGGATGAAGTCCCTAGCAAGGAAGAAGGCGGCGAATAAGCTGTCTTCACTTACGAAAAGCAACAATTGCCCTCCCAGTGAGGGCAATTTTGTTGAGTATTGCTTTACTTTGACCTAGAATCTACATCTGATCGCATGAAAAAATATGCTTTGTTGGTTTGCCTACTATGGATGGGCAGCCTTTCCTTCGCCCAACTCAAGACTTTCACCGCCGAAGAATCGGTTTTGTTGGAGCGCAACCTGTTGCCGGCCCGCGTGGCGCAGCTCGATTGGGTACCCGGAACGGAGCGATTTGCACATGTGGGGCAGGTCGATGGCGAATGGCAATTGTTGGCGGGAGATGTTTCAAGTGCGAAACAGGAAGTGCTTTGCACCTTGAAGGATTTCAACAAAGCGCTCGAAGCTGTCGGATTTGCCAGCAAGCCTGCATTCCCCGGCATCAAGCTCTTGGGCACGACATCCTTTCGGTTTCTCAACGAAGGTGCGGTTTGTACCTATGATTGGGTCGCAAAAAAGGTCACCAAGGTGACCACATTCAATGTCGATGGTGAAAACATGGACCTGAGCGCCCAGCACGGTGTCGCCTACACGGTCGCCCAAAACCTTTTCATTTCGCTGCCTGGGAAGCCGGACATCGCCGTCACCAATGAAGCAAATGCTGGCATTCGCAATGGCGAGTCTGCCCACCGCAACGAATTTGGCATCGTCAAAGGCACTTTCTGGAGTCCGAATGGGGACCAAATTGCCTTCTATCGAATGGATCAGACCATGGTCACCGATTATCCGATGTACAATTTTGCCACCAAACCCGCCGGCTATGACCTCGTCAAATACCCCATGGCGGGGGCAAAAAGCCACCACGTTACCGTCGGTGTCTACAATTCGACCAATGGAAAAACCACATTTTTGAAGACCACGGGCGACCCCGAGCATTACCTCACCAACATCACATGGAGCCCCGACCAAAAGTCGATCTACATGGCCGAATTGAACCGCGACCAAAGCAAAATGGCGCTCAATCGCTACAATGCGGAAACAGGCGAATTTGAAAAGACCTTGTTTGAGGATGCTGATGACAAGTGGATCGAACCCAAACACGGCCCGCAGTTCATTCCCGGACGTTCCGACGAATTCATCTGGCAGACGCAACGCGACGGCATGAATCACCTCTACCTGTACAAAACCGACGGCACCTTGGTGGGTCAAATCACCAAAAGTGCGGATTGGATGGTCACAGAGGTTTTGGGTTTTGATGCCAAATCCAAGATGGTGTATGTCACGGTGACGGGCAACTTCGGTGCGGACCGTTTGCCGATGGCCTTTGATCTCAAAACCATGCAAGGCACACCGCTCGCCACCGAATCCGGTGTACATACCAGCATTCTGAGTCCTTCCGGCGCACATTTCATCGACATTTATACCAGTGTCAATGTGCCGAATCTCACCACCATTCGCGAGACAAAGAAGGCGACCATCGTCAAAGAATTGCTCAACGCCCCCGACCCGCTCAAGGAATATGCTGTGAGCAAGCCCAAACTGTTCACCATCAAGGCAGCCGATGGCAAAACCGATCTCACTTGCCGCTTGATCCAACCTGTCAACTTCAACGAAGATGACGTTTATCCCGTCATCGTCTATGTTTACAACGGCCCTGGGGTGCAGTTGGTGACAAATTCTTGGGGTGCAGGTGCGCCCTTGTGGATGCAGTATGCCGCGCAAAAAGGCTATTACGTATTCACCGTGGATGGTCGCGGTTCGGCCAACCGTGGAAAAGCCTTCGAGCAAGCCATTTTCCGCGACCTCGGCACCGTCGAAATCGCCGATCAGTTGAAGGGCGTCGATTACCTGAAAAGCCTGATCAATGTCGCCAAGGACCGTATGGTCGTGCACGGATGGAGCTACGGCGGATTTATGACGAGCAGCTTGATGCTGCGTGCACCGGGCGTTTTCAAAGCCGGCGTTGCCGGTGGACCGGTGATTGACTGGGGCATGTATGAGATCATGTACACCGAGCGGTACATGGATACGCCTCAAACCAACAAGGAAGGTTACGACAAAAGCTTGGTTACCAAGTATATCAAAGACTTGAAAGGCAAGCTCATGCTCATCCATGGCACAAGTGACGACGTCGTCGTCTGGCAACACAGCCTCGACTTCGTTGAGAAATCCGTCACCAACGGCGTGCAAATGGACTACTTTGTCTATCCAAGTCACGCCCACAACGTGCGCGGCAAGGACCGTGCCCACCTCATGCGCAAAGTGCTCGACTATTTGATGGAGAACAACAAATAGGGAATTCGCCGTTGAGTCTCGACAGCACCGAACTCCTGATGTCCTTGGAGGATTACCTCCACATCTCCATTCCGGATTTGGAGGCGGAGAAGATCGTGACGATTCAGGACATGGTGGACACTGCCGCAGCTTACAAGGGCATTGCTGAAAAGTCGTCCATCCTTCAGCAACAATTGACGGAGCGGGTGAATGCAGCTTTATTGGACTTGAATTTGATTGCCACTCCTATGGGACTCGAGGAGCGCGTTTTCTTGGTTTTGAATCCCTTTCAAGGCCCTGATTGGCAGCGGTTTTGCGAAATCTTGAAGCTCGAAGTTCCCAAGCCCGAAATCAAGGATCCTCCCAAAGCGGGTTTGTTCAAGGCATTGCGCGGAATCATCTGGCGCGTGAGTTATGATTGGCAGGCGATCACCTTGGACCAGTTTTTGACCGTGATTGCTGCTGCCAATTACGAGAAATTGATCGATCGAAAAGCCATCCGTGATCAGTTCGAACTTTACTGCGCGATTTTGGCTGTCGTTGTCGAGAAAACCGGGGTGGATTTTTACGAGGTTAGGCCGGAGAAGTCCTTCGCGAATGATTTGGGGATTGATTGAAGCTTGCGGGAGCTGGAATCCAAAGGATTTCGCTTAAATTTGACTTGGTCCCCAACTCTTCAAAACCATTCTGCAATGCAAGAAAATCCAACCCCATTCACTGCCGGCGACATCTTTTACACCCGCCACGAAGGTGCCTACCATGTCTCCAAACTCCTGCGGTTTGATCCCGAGTTTGACGCCTACCATGTGATGATTTTTGAGCCGTTGGACCATGAACCCACGGCCGCGGACTTGCCCAAGTTGGAGGTGATCATGCTCCATGTCCCCATCGACCGCGCTGGATTTGAGAATCCTGTATTGCTCGGCAATTCCCCCGTGACCGACGATGATTTGGCGGGCTACCGCGAATACATCGTGCAGACGCACCAAGTCAATGAGCTCGTTCGCCTCGCGCAGGATCATTACCAACGGGCCTATTACCTCGGCGACGAAAAAAAGCACGAAGAAGCCATCGCGCAGTACACCTTCGCCATTGAATTGATCCCGGGATTTTTTGAGGCGATCGACAACCGCGCCTTCACCAAGATGGACCTGGGCCGCTGGGAAGAAGCCATCGCCGATTTTGAGCTTTCGCTGACGGTTGAACCCATTTCTGTGCTCGCCGAGTTCTCCATTGGAGAATGTTATCTGAAAATGAAAAACATTCCAATGGCCATTCAGCAATTTGAAAAAGTGCTCAAAATCGATCCGAATCATGCCCTCGGCCAGCAATTTCTCGCAAAGGCTAAGGCCCTAGGCGGCATTGCCTAGCCCTCGCTCTCACTCTCCCACTCATACTCTCTCATTCCCCTGCTCATACTCCCCAAAATGGTGCTCTTCATTTCAGGCAACGGCAACATCACATGGTCCGACTTTCGGCTTCACTATGAGGCGCCTATCTTGGCGGTCTTCTCCCAAAATCCCGATGCAGAATTTCTCGTCGGCGATTTCCGTGGCGTCGATGTCTTGACCATGGAATTGCTGAAGACGCTGACCCCTAATGTGCGTGTCTTCCACGTCGGCGAAAGGCCCCGCTACATGCCCGACGCATTCAAAACCTTCGTGCCGCAATGGTGGAAAGTCGGCGGATTCAAAAACGACCAAGAGCGGGATGCCAGCGCCATCGAAACCTGCACCCATTTTCTGGGCATCGATTTCAATTCGGATGAGAACCGCCTCAGTGGAACGCAGAAGAACATTGACCGGTGTTTGCAATTGGGGAAGGTTCGGTTGGGAATTCCCAGTTAACTTGCATTCATGAAGCGGAAATACAATCTCCCGTTCAAGACCAAGCTCATGTTGGTGATGCTGTCGCCGTTTCGGAAGCGATCGCCGGAGCCGCCTTCGTCCAAGGACTTGGCACGTGGGCGCAAGCCCGTGCCGCGCTTTTTTCTCACGAATTGGGTCCTGGGCAAGATGCCCAAATGCCATAGCATTACCGACAGGATGATTCCTGTGCGCGATGCCGAAATTCCGGTGCGGATTTACCGGCCGAATGCTGAGACCAACCTCCCCCTGATCCTCAACTACCACGGCGGCGGTTGGGCGGTCGGCAACCTCCAAAACAACGATTATTACTGCGCAGTCCTCGCCCAACGCGTCGGGGCCTTGGTCATTTCCGTGGATTACCGGCTCGCGCCCGAGTTCAAATTCCCTATTCCAGTCTATGACGCCTATGATGCGCTGATTTGGGCTACGCAAAATGCCGAATCCTTGGGAGCGGATGCCACGCGCGTATGCGTGACGGGCGACAGCGCAGGCGGGAACCTCTCTGCCGCCGTTTGCCTCAAAAGCCGGGACCTCGGCGGACCCGCGATCAAATACCAAGCCTTGATCTATCCTGCAACGGATTCCCGGCTCGAGTTTGCCAGTTTGGAAGCCCACGCCCATGCGCCAATTCTCACGAAAACGGACATCCTGCACTATCTCGACATGTACCTTGGCAAGCCGGAGGACCGCTTTTCGCCGTTGCTCTCGCCGATCTATGCGTCGGATTTGAGCGGATTGCCGCCTGCTGTTCTTGTCACCGCCGGATTTGACCCGCTCTGTGACGATGGCCAAGCCTATGCCGATCGCCTCAATGCCGAAGGCACACCGTGCGAGGTGCTCCATTACCCTGAAGATATTCACGGATTTTTTAGCCTGCCCAACCATACCAAAAGTGGTCGTCAAGCCATCGAGGAGGTCGCGCTGCGCATCAAGACAAATTTGTAAGGTCGTTGTACCAAGTTGGCAATCTTCGAATGTCTTTGAAGGTCGCTCCAAAACCGCGAATCCCCGGACAGCATTGCCATCCAAGGGATTCGATGAATTCTCCATCTGCTGATTCAATTTACCGCACGACGATCTTCCCGGATTGGGAAGCCCCCATGGCGGTGGCGACTTTGTAGAAATAAATGCCTTTAGCGCTGCCGGTGAGGTCAATGGTGGCTTCGTTGGCATTGACTTGCATCTCCAAAACCAATTCGCCCAAGACGTTCCGAATCTCAACCGTCGCCAATTCTGCCTCGGCCCGGATGTGGAAGTTCCCGTTGTTGGGGTTGGGATACACCGTCACATTGAGCTGCGCATCGCAACCCGCCACGACCACCTGTGAATATTGAAACGAGCCGTCGGCATCTCGCTGCTTCAAGCGGTAGAATATGGGGCCATACAAAGGTTCGCGGTCGGTAAAGGAATAAGCAACGGTCTGTTGGCTTGTACCGGCAGCATTCACCGAACCGATGGCTTGGTAGTCGGCCCCATCCCTCGACCGCTCGATGACAAATTCGTCACTTGCGAGTTCTGAAGCGGTAGTCCAGTTGATGTCAACTGCGCGGGAATTGCAGTTTGCCGCAAAGGACTGCAAGGAAACTGGAAGGGGCGTCGCAAGATCGGTTTCCCAGAGTCCGCGGCCTGCTGTGGCTGCACGGAGTTTTCCATTCAAGTAGCAGATTTCCAGCTCCTGTACATTCACATTGGGCAGGTTGGTCATGAAAGGCTGCCATGATCCCAACGAATTGTCGCGGAAATATACCCCGACGTCGGTTCCGACATAAACCCCGTCGTTGGAGCCGTTTTGGTAGACGATCGTGGAGGCCGGAAGGTTGGGCAATCCAGTGGTGTAATTCACCCAAGTCACACCCGCATCCGTCGTTTGCCAGACCTTGTTTGCTGCCGAAAACCCTGAAAAGGTCACCCATGCTTTTGCAGGATCTACGTTGCTCACCGCAATGGAGGTGATGCTTGCACTGCCGACAGGCAAGGTTCCCGTGATATCGTTGAAAACGTTGCCATTGGTCGTCAGGAACATGCGGTTGGAGCGCGCCGCGTAGATGTAATTCGTATCAGAAGGCGCATAGGCCAAAGCGACCAAGTTGCCGGCTCCGCCGACAATGTTGCCAACCTGGAAAAAGCTGCCGGGAGCACCTGCTTGATGGGAGCGCCACAGTTGGGCCTTGCCCACGAGTAGCACGGAATCTTTGGCAGGATTCATGATGAAAGGCGTCAACCAGTTGCCGTTGGCATTGACATTAAACCCGCCAAACGAACAAACGACGGACATGGAACCAGCAGTATTGTTCATTTTCAGAATGCGTCCGTAGTAGGTTTCCATGTAGAAAATGGTGTCGTTGTCGTGTTCATAAATGCATTCGACACCGTCACCTGTATTGGGGGTCACGATGTCCCAGACATTTCCCGTCAATCGGTGGGTTGCCATATCTTGATGCCCAGTGAGAATGGTGTACGGACTGATTTTAGAGGTGCCGAGGCGGTACATTTGGGCGACACCCATGCCTTCATTCATCGGAGTCCAGTTGAGCGCGCGATCAGTTGTCTTCCAAACTCCTCCGTCATTCATTGAAAAATAGGTCGAATCATTTCCTGGAAGGTACCGAATGTCGTGGTGGTCAGGATGCACAAAAGGTACCCCAAAGCCATTGTGGCTCGTGATTTTGGTCCAAGTCAAGCCAGCGTCCAAGGAACGGTACATGTCTGTGGCGCCTACCAAGATCGTATCTTCATGGAGGGCAGAAACGGCCATCGCCAAATTGTAATGGGCTTGTGCTGATGGAATTCCAGTCAAAATATTGGGCGTCGTGGCCTGCAAAGTGAAATTGTCTCCGCTGTCGAGCGAACGGTAAAACCCATAAAAGTCATTGGTCGTTTTTTTGACCGCGAGCAAATAAACCAGATCGGGATTGGCTGCCGAAACTGCGACCTCCATGCGGGCGACTGCACTCACGAGTGGCACCCCCACTGCGGTGGTCACAAAGGTGGCGCCACCGTCGATCGACTTGTAAAAAGTTCCATTCGCAGTGCTGCCCGAGGTGGCATAGACCACACTTGGATCACCGGGCTTGAATTCGATGTCGGTGAAGATGCCCGCGCCAACGACCGAGGGCCAAGTCGCGCCTGCATCCACGCTCCGCAGCAGACCAATCGAAGTCGCTGCAAAAATGATATTGGGTTGAATCGGGTTGATGAGCAATTTGTAGATGCTGCGCTGACTTTGAGGCGTATAGGTCAGCACGGAAAGGGGCCACGTAGCGCCACCATCCAAGGATTTGCGGATGCCCACCGACCGCTGCCAAAGCTGCGAATTGGTGCCGTTGCCATCGCCCATGGCGAGGTACATTTCGTTGGGATTGAGGGGGTTGATCGCCAAGTCCGTTGCGCCGATAAACGGCAATTGGTCGGTATTCGTGGTCCAATTTTGCCCGCCATCGATCGTCTTCCAAAGTCCGCCCGAGGGTGCCATGGTCCACATGATGTCGGAATTCGAAGGATGGAACCGCAAAAAGGTCACCCGTCCTGCGCCGCCAAAATAGGACTTCCAATGTGTGCCCCAAGGACCCAAAGGAACCCAATTGGAGACCGCCAATTCGGTGTTTTGCTTGTTGATCGCCGCATCCTTGAAGTCATTGGAGCGCAGATATTCCTCAAAATTGTCGTAGGATTGATGGATTTCACGCAAGTCGCCCGAAGGATAAACCCGTGGCTCCATAAAGGCTTCCCACCGCTTGAAGCGCGCAAACCCGGGAAATGTGCCGCCGCATTCATATTCCTCGTTCTCGCCCTCGGACGTACGCGCGTCCGGGTCTTCGATCAATGTTTTCCGGGCTTCTTCGTAGCGCTTGAACGCAGCCTGGATTTCGTAGAAGTTCTGAAGCTTCCATTCGTCACCTTCAGATTTGATTTCCATGTAAGGTGCCGAAAGCCAGGGCTGTGCAGATGACAGCGAGCAAACCAACAAGAGCAACAAGATGCTGAGAATGTGTTTCATAGATGGTGATCGTGATTTACCGAACGTACGCCCAATGAACAAACAATGTTGAGGACGATGGTGACCTATCTAGAATTCGGTCGGCTATCGAGGGTAATTGGTAAATTCCTGTCGGTCGGCAAATTGGAGATTTTCCTTTTTGCGCCTGCTGAATGCTTATTACGACGCGCTCCCATGACGCCTTGAATCGTTTTGCGGTCCCTAATCTGACTTATTTCAGTGCACTAGCTGATGGATATCCATGTTCTGTTGACGAGGCCTCATGATCTTGCAAAGCGTTCCGATCTGTTTTCCGGAAAGGGAGAGGGGAGGGCTGCAAACGGGATACCATGCTGGCTTCTCGTTCTTCAACATCCTTAAAAGGTCAAGATCATGAAAAAGATATCCAAAATGCGTAACCTCCTCTTGCTTTTGTTGGTCGTGTTGGGTGCCGGAAGCACAACCGCACAGATTCAGAAAGGAACATTTTTTGTTGAAACCGATTTCGGAAATGTCGGAATCAACAGTAATAATGGGATTTCTGCGGCAAATGACACGGTATATTCCTTCACGCGATCCCGCTATTTAAGCTTTAGCCTCTATCCGCGGGCGGGCTATATGCTCACCGACAACCTTGCCGTGGGAGCGGAGGTGGACTTCTATTTCAGCACGAGCAGCAGTGACTATTTGAATATCGATGAAGTCAAGACGTCTTCCTCCAAATCGCAGACCATCAGCATCGGATTGGGGCCTTTTGTGCGGTATTACTTCGCACGCAGCAGCAATGGTAAATCGGCCTTCTATGGCCAAGCCACTGTCGGATTCAACGCCGATCTGATAAGCAAATACGGCTCGGAGAGTTTTGATACGGCGGGTGTCGTGACCAGCACTTTTGAATACGACTATGCCAAGCCGTATAAATACCTCTATGGCAGTGCACACGTGGGTTGGAACAGGATGCTCGCAGATAATGTGGCGCTGAACTTGGCCATCGGCCTTCGCTTTATGCAGACCACTCAAACCTATTCCTATACCTACGCTTATCCCAACGGTACGAGCAATACAAGTAATATCTACCATTCCGAAAACAACTCCTTGAATCTGTCTTGGAGCGGGGGAATTACGATGTTCATTCCAACCAAGTAGGGAATGCCGGCTTTGGGGAGCAGAATTCTGAGGCTTACCGCGTCACTTCCTCAAAGCAATCGATCAAGCTGCGCAGGTCCAGCAAAAGTTCGGTGCGGGTGAATAGGGGCAAGGTTTGCAATTCGGGTTTGCCTTCGAATCGCTTTTGAATGCCCTCCATCAACAGGACCGAGGCTGGGTTTTGAAAGACGAATAGCGTTGAAAACGCAGGATTTCCGGGGTTGTCGGATGCTTGAATGGCCTGAAGGTTGCGTTTGTGCAGGCGGATGAATTGGCTCTCCGCAATGGCGCGTTTCTGGCTGTTTTTCTTGTCCTTAAAATGTTCCCAGATCACGAAATAGCATTGGGCCATGGCCTCCAAAGCCGGTGGCTCCAAGTCAAATTCGTAGCCTTCGAGCATGTCTTCCAAAAAGTGCTGGCATCGTTCGAAGTCAGTGACCATGGCCAGCCGTTGCTTGTCGGTCAATTGATCCGCACGCTGAAACAGCTTTTCCAAATGTGCAGCGACGGCAGGACTGGTCGAATTCGTATCCATGTTCAAGGACGATTTTTGCCGAAATTAGGCTTGAACGGGGTGCCAAACAAATGAAGTGTGCTTAATCCAGCAAGACGAATTTTTGCGTCGCCCGGTATTGCCCGTTGGCATCGTACCAGCGCAGGAAATACAATCCGGCGGGAAACCCTTGCAGATCTAATGTATGCTCGGCACTGCCTAACGCCTCCCATTGGGCGACGACACGCCCATTCATGTCAGCAAGTTGCAAAGTTGCGGTGGCAAAGCCTTCGGGCAAGCGCACATGTACCTGCCCGCGCGCGGGCTGCGGCCATACATGCATGCCCGCGCCCGAGGCGGGTGCATCTGCGGCCGTAGACCCCTGCACCGTGCAAACTGTCAGGTACGTCTGCGTATCTGCCCAGGTGCGGCCAAGGCAGCCAATCGGTTGGCTGTACCAGCCGTCGTTGGTCGAGCCGCAGGGATGGTGCTCGCCTTGGACAGTCGGCGTGCCCACCGCCTTGAAGCGCACGCTCACCTCCGATTCAAATCCGGCGTAGCCGATATGCACCGTGTCGGTGGTCGCGGTGCTCGCCAGCAACATCGAGTCGCCCCGCTGCAAAATCTGCACATTGCCACCCTGCCGGAATTTGTAGGTATGCACAGGCGAAGTCGCATCGTCGACATGCAAGTAATAGGCGATGCCCGCCACGGCAGGCAAGGCGAGGATCAACTCCGCATCCTGCCCGTTGGGTGCATTGAGCGAGTCGCAAAAGCGCGTCACGAAAATCCGGTCGGGATAGTCGATGATCGTGCGGTAAACCGGCACACTAACCGTCCAGTTTTGGGCTTGGAGGCCAATCACATTCGCCAAAAGGACGACGCAGGATAAAAGAAACCGTTTCATTTCGTTCAAAAATCGTCTGCAGTGTTTTCCTCGGACGTGGGTTCAGCAGATTTGCGTTTTCCCAGGCTTTTCTCCCGAACCATGGCGATGACCTTGTCCACTTCGGCGGCTTGACGGGGTTCGTCGGCATCGAGCATATTTTGACGCGTGTGGTTCAGGATATCCAGGTATTTGTCAAAGATTTCCGCCTTGACGACGGGATGATCGACAACGTTTTGAAGGGCATGGAGCAGGGCGCGCTGAAAGTACATCGCGCCATCGGCATCACGTTGAAAAAGCCATTGGCATTGTCTTCTGTCCAGTCCTCGATGTCGTGGAGCACATGCAAAAAGCCGTATTGTGCCGAGTAGATCTTCCCAAACCATTCGGAGAGATCTACAAAAAATGCTGCATCCTCCTGCCTACCGAGCGCGCCATAATGCCTTGCCACAAACATCCCGCCGGTTTTGCAAAGCAACCATCCCGACTCATCAAAGATATTGGCTTTAAAGCCTTTGATGTCATGCTGTTGCTGCGCGATGCCGTGGATGAAGAGCAAGATGCCCTGAAAACCATAGCCGGCATTGTCTTCGAGGTTGAGCAGTTCGCCATAATTGGGAAGGTGGTCGATGAAATGCTCGAGCTTGGCGATGTAGTCATCGTGTTGCGCCCAGCCTTCAAGGGCCACAACGGCCGTGAGCCGCTCCATGAGTTCGCTGTCGATCTCCCGCTGCGGCAGGGTCCGCTTCTGAATGCCCTCGCAAAAGAGGTCGACGCCTTGGAGGTATTCTTCAAAGGAATCGCTCGAAAGCAGGTAAAGAATTTTGGCTTTCATCGTCTCCATTTTCAAACAATCATGGCTTTGTCACCTGGTTTTGCATTCCGCACGCGCTCGGCATAGCCTTCGAAGAAAAACGGAATATTGTCTTCAGGACCGTTTTCCAAGCGCCCACGCACTTTGTCATACGCCAACAACGAAATCTCGAATTCCGGCAAACCGGTCACCAAAATCGGTTGCTCGCGGTCATCGTACCAGAGATACATCCCGCCAAAGTTGCGGCGGGCGACTTCGAAGACATAAGCCCCGACCTGCTCCACAATCTCATCACGTGTTCACTTGGCATGTCCGGCAAATAATCACTTGCCTCCTGCAGCAATTCTTCGATGACCTCTAGACTTGCCACGCTGTAATCAAAGCCGTCGAATCGGGTTTCGAAGAAGTCCACGCATTCTGCGGCCGATTCCACCATGGCCTGGGTAAAAGGGTCGTTGCCCGTGGACTGATTTTCGGGGGATGAAGATTCCATGCTGCAAGTTCGGGGATAATTGAATGCTTGGCAACCTGGAATTGCATCATCCTCTACGGCAGTTTCGGCATTTCGGCCACAGCTTCCGGCTTCAGCGAATCACAATCGTCCTGCTATCCGTCGCGCAGGCATTGAAATACCCGATGGCGCCGCCCAAGATGTTGCTGTAAGGATTGGCGGGGGCACTGCCGCTTCCCGGGCCTTGGTTGATCCCGAAGCTGGAAAAGTATTCATAGACGCCGGCATCGATGCATTGCATCTCCAAGCTCAAGGTATCTCCGGGTCTGAGTTGGGCACCCAATCCAGGCAAAAAGACTTCGGTGAGTTGCCCGTCAAACAAGTCGTCGTTGGTGACGATGCTTCCTTCCTGCCGATTGCCATTGACAAAGGAAACGAAACGATAGTAATTCTTTGTGCCGGCAGGATCTTGAATCTTCACGATAATTGGAAAGCGCATACCACCAAACAGGGATGCTTGGAGATTGTAGACGGTGTCAAGGGCAACCGCCTGCGGCATCGTGCTCGATGCGGTAAAGGTTTCCGCGCCTACATTCACCGTCAGGTTGTAGGTATGCCCGGGCCGGCCCAACAGGCTGTCGGTGGCATAATACCCCGGTTGGGTTTCGTACAACGTCGCGGAATTGCCTTCATCATCGGCGATGACGACAACGGCTCCCTGCACTTCCGGAAAGATACTCGCATCAGAGATGCCGACGCTCCGACTCAGATGGACCACGTGTGGGCCGGGACCTTCGGTCAATTCCCCCTCGATCACGACTTTGGAAGGCGCTTGCGTAATATCGACTTCGATCACCTTGGTACAGGAAACCATTCCCGACAAGGCGGTCAAAAGGACGAGGACGTATGTGAACTTCTTCATGGTTATCTTGGATCAGAATTTGAAATTGTAGGTGATGGAAGGCACCCAGCGGAAAAGCGAGGTCTGCACGACTTGGGTTTTTGTCGGATCATCAGGGTCGTCTTGGAAATCAATCGAATACGGGTTTTGTCGGCCATAAACATTGTAGCAGGCAAAGTTCCAGGAGTTTTCATATTTCGGTCTGGGTTTGCCTTCGACCGTGCAGCTGATGTCCATGCGATGGTAGGCAGGCATGCGATAGCCATTGCGCTCGGTGTAGAGGTAGTGCAATTGCCCGTCGACATAATATTTGCCGGTTGGGAAAGTGACGGCGTTGCCGGTGCGGTAGACAAACGTCGCTGCGAGCGAAACGCGTTTGCTGATGTCATACATGCCGACGATGCTCACGTCGTGCAAGGCATCCTGCTTGGCCTTGTACCAATTCCCGTCGTTGATTTCGGCAATCTGCCGCTCGGTTCGTGAGAGCGAATAGCTGACCCAACCGGTAAAATCGCCCTTTTTCTTTTTGAAAAACAGTTCCAAGCCATAGGCCCTTCCTTTCCCGCTGACCAATTCGCCCTCGATGAATTCATTGGCCTGGATATTGGCCCCGTTGCGCAGGTCGAGCTGATTGTACAGTTGCTTGTAATACAATTCGCCGCTCGCTTCAAACATATTGTCCTTGAAATTTTGGAAGTAACCCACCGAAACTTGGTCAGCGACCTCAGCCTTGACATTTTGGCTGCTGAGAATCCAAACATCGGTCGGGTTGGTGGCCGTGGCATTGCTCACCATGTGGAGATATTGCGCATTGCGTGTATAGGCAGCCTTGAGCGAATTGGTTGCGCCCAAGGTATAGCTGAGGGAAAGGCGCGGCTCTGGATAGATGTAGTTTTCGATGAATGTCCCAGCATCATAATATGTGGTATCTGTCACCGTTCCTTCGGAATCATAGGTGTAAAAATTCCCGCCACCGAGCTGATTGAACATAGAGAGACGCAGGCCATAGTTGATGTGAAGGCGCGTGGCCGGCTCCCAATCACCTGCAAAAAAGGCCGCGGATTCCAATCCTGAACGGTCTTGCACGGTAGGTGGTTGAAACGAGGAGGTATCGCTCAGCGTCACTTGCCCGGGTGTGACCGTATGGTGGATGGCTTGCAAACCCATGCGCAAGGTATGTTTCGGCGTCGCAAAATATTGGAATTCCTGCTTCACATTAAAATCCCGAATGCCGGAGGCGAGGCTGAAGGAAGCTGCCGTACTGGAGATCGCAACTTCATAGTCGTAGTCGCTGTAGATCAACGAGGTATTGCTAAACCATTTGCTGTTGATCAGGTGGTTCCAGCGCAAGGTCGCGGTTTTGTTTCCCCAGTTGATGCCAAACGCGCCAAGACCCAATTTGTCCCGACCGAAATAGCCGGATAGGTAGAGTTTGTTCTTGTCATTCAGGGAATAATTGGCCTTGACGTTGACATCGTAGAAGTAAAGTTTTGCGGTGTTGAACGCCTCGTTGGACGAGAGTTTCAGAAACATGTCGGCATAGGTGCGCCGACCGGTGACGAGGAAGGAGCCTTTGTCTTTGACGATCGGGCCTTCTACATTCAAATGCGATGCGATGATTCCGATTCCGCCGCTCACGTGGTATTTTTGGTTGTTGCCCTCATTCATCTTGACATCAATCACCGAACTGAGGCGTCCGCCATATTGCGCCGGTGCTGTGCCTTTGTAGAGGGCGACATCCTTGATCGCATCCGAATTGAAGGTCGAGAAGAATCCGAGCAGGTGATAGGCATTGTAGACGGGAGCTTCGTCAAGCAAAATGAGGTTTTGGCTGCTTTCTCCGCCGCGCACGTAGAGTCCGCCGCTGCCTTCGCCCGTACTTTTCACACCGGGAAGCAATTGCATCGTCTTTAGAATATCCCGCTCCCCAAAGAGGACCGGCACCTTGCTGATTTCGCGCATGTCGAGCTTGTTGACCCCCATTTGTGCCTGGGTCACGTTGTCATCGTCCTTTTCCGTGGTGATCAAGACATCGTCTACCTGCGTGCTACGCTCCATCAGGCCGACATCCAACCGTTTATTTTCTTGCAAACTCAGCGGCAAGGCAAGGGTATCGTAGCCCAAATAATCGACTTTGAGCGTATAATCTCCTTCGGGCAAGGTAATGGAATAGAAGCCATACTCGTTGCTGTAGGCGCCACCAGCTGCCGTGCCACTTGCCGGAATGGCCCTCAGCAAGACCCCGATCATCGCTTCGCCGGTGGATTTGTCCGTGACCGTGCCACTGACCGTAAATTTGGATTGTGCCTGCAAGGCCAAAGTGCCAAACAGGATTAAGGACAAAATGGAAAACAATCGTTTCATGGGTCAAGATTCGGGAGAAATGAGTTGGCGGTTGTTGATTATCGGGGAAAACGGGAAAAGTGTCGGTGAAGGAAAGCAATCAGGCCGCCGAATCGTTACCGACCAACACGGCCAATCCACCAAAGACAACAAGCGCAACCAAGTAAGAATGCCATCCGCCCCGTTTCGCATCCCAAACGTTGAACCGCCTCTTACAATTACCTACTGCTAACTGCTAACTGCTAACTATTTCTGCGTATACGCTTCCCAAAACCCTGCTTCGTAGGTCGCGCCAATCGGAATCTCGATACCGGCAAGATGGACGATCTTGTTGCGCACGGCTTCGATACGGGCAATGGGGACAATAAAACTCCGGTGGATGCGCAGAAATTCCTTGGTAGGCAATTTTTCCTCCATCTGCTTCATGCGCATGAGAGTGAGTACAGGTTTGCGTCCCTCAAGGTGAATTTTGATGTAGTCGTCCATCGTTTCGAAGTAGAGGATGTCGGCAAGGGGGATGTTGAGCAGGCTGTATTCGGCGCGGACTTGCACGAAACGTTGCTCGGGGACTGCCTGTGCCTGTTTGGCCTGTTGCTGAATTTGTGCCTGCGTTACCGCCTGTGTGAAGCGTTCGAATGTGAATGGTTTGAGCAAATAATCCACCGCCTTGAGGTCAAAGCCCGTCACCGCATATTGGCTGAAGGCGGTCGTGAAGATCACGAGCCTGTCGCCGCCCGCCGCCTTGTAAAACTCGATCCCCGAAATATCGGGCATGCGGATGTCGAGAAAAATAAGATCCACGGGAAATTCTTGCAGATACTGTCGCGCCTCGCTCGTGCGCGTGAAGGTTTTGCGCAGATCCAAGCCTTCCACTTTGTCGGCGTAGGCCTGAATGAGGGCAAGCGCAAGCGGCTCGTCGTCGATGGCGATGGCGGTGATCATCGGTTATTGATCTCCAAGGTGACGGTATATTCTTCCGGATTCTCCACAATCGCCAGATGATGCCGGCCAGGATAGGCAATCTCCAACCGGCGTCGCGTATTTTCCAGCCCGATCCCGGATTCGGCCGCTGTATCTGCAAAGCTGCCAAATTTGTGGTTGCGCACCGTAAAGCGGATATGGTCGCTGCTCACCGCCAAGGCAATATGGATCGGGGAATTTGCCTCCATGCTGATGCCATGTTTGAACGCATTCTCCACAAAGGAAACCAGGATCAAAGGCGCAATTTCCTTGCCTACCAAGTCGCCCGTGACCTGCAAGTCGATCTGCACGTTGTCGGTAAACCGCAGCTTTTGCAGCGCGATATAGTCATGGAGGTAGCTCACTTCACGTTCCAGGGGAACGCGGTTTTGCTTGCCTTCGTCGATCACATAGCGCATGATGGCACTCAATTTCTCGACAGCCGAAGGCGCGCGTTCGCTTTGTTGCAAGGCCAGGTAGTAGATGCTGTTGAGCGTATTGAAGAGGAAATGCGGGTTGATTTGCGCCTTGAGATAGCTGAGTTCGGCCTGTGCCTTGGCATCTTCGGCGAGCCGCCACCTTTGGTAGACAAACAGCCCGAAGGAGAAGATCAAAACCACCATCGTGCGGTAGCCGGTGCCAAGCAGAATGATATTCAATCGCCCGTGAAACAGGTCTTGAATCCATGGCAAGTTGAAATACAACAGCGCCGAGAATCCCAAGATAGCATCTACGCAGACCACTACTGCAAGGCCATAGTAGCCATAGCGCCGCTGCAGGTAAAAGCGCGGCAAAAACACCAGGAGATTGGCATAAAAGAAGGCAATCAAAGGCAAAGCCGTCAAGCTCAAGAGTAGCAGGAGGAGCGAAACGGGAATCTCCATCGGCCCCATTTGCGGTCGCGGCAGCATCATCGCCGGCAACGTGATGAAGATCACCCAGCCGATCACATGCATCACCATGGTATAGAGACGTCCCTTCATGATTTTCTGCCGGAAAGTTAATCAGAAGCCTGAAGGATGGTTTGGAATTATCGGGCAACGGCCGAATTTCATCGGGCAAGGCTCTCAATTGATGTCTGTCGCAGAATCTCGCCCAACATCCCCTGCCACGAAGATTGGGATGCTTGCCGTCATTTTTCGCCGGTACACAAGGCTCATGCTGGGGAAGGTGTGTACATGGAAGGTATGCTGCTTAACTTTTAGGATCTGATTTAGGGTGAGATCTCAACTGAGCCCGAGGGCGATCGTTCTGAATGCCCTCAACCTAAAAATACGTATTCACCGCAAATTCGAATTGGTCCATGAAGATTTGCTTGAAGGCAGAGAGATTATTTTGCTCATAAAACAGCAGCATTGCCTTTTTGTAATCGACAGAATCTACGGTGCGAAAGGAAATCGGGCAATGTTGGTGTTGTATCAATATGGCATTGCTCACGATACGGGCTGTGCGTTTGTTGCCATCCATAAACGGCTGAATGTAAGACAGCAAAACCAAAGCAAGCAAAGCCTTCTCGAAAACGGAAGACTTCGTGTTGATCAGGTTGCAAGTGTCCTGCAGGGCTTCCTTGATTTGAAATTCATTGTCGAGCGGTTGGTAATTGGTGCCCGTGATACCAACACGACGGCGGCGCACGTTTTTGTCCACGCCCAATTCCTTGGTGAGTAGTCGATGAATGTCCTCGATGGCCGAAATTCGGAGAGGATTCAAGTAATCGGGATTCGCCACGATGAAATCGATCGCTTCTTTGTGGTTGAGCAACATGGTCGCCTCGTCCTTGGTCTTTCCGGTGGCCGTGAGTTTTTCGCGAATCAGGCGTTCCGTTTCCAGCAAGGAATAAGTATTGCCTTCGATTTGGGACGATTTCCAGCTCAAGTCAATGGCGAGGCGCTCCATTTCCTTCGCAAATGCTGCTTCTGAAAGCTCTGCGGCATTGCCAAGGAACTTGTCTTGTAGCGTTTGCAAATGCGTCAACTCAGAAACCGACAAGATGGATATTGTTGGAAGGACCTCCCGCAACAGCTGAAAATCAAATTGCTTTTTTATTGCACGCTCGTCAATGTCCCTTTGATAATAGGTTTCCAAGTTCACAGGCTCCAACACTGCGTAGCCAGGAGAAAGCGCATATTTGGTAGCCTTTCGTGTGCCCAATGCGACAATCAAGCCATCTTCTTTCAGTTTGGTAAGTATCCGCTTCACCGTGGCGTAGCTGCCACCTGCTAAGCCCTCAAAAACCTCTTTGGATGAGGCCTGTGGCACATTTTTGAGAAATTCAATGATTTCGTGTTCTTTGGGATCCACCGTGTTTTGTAATTTGAAGCTCACAAAGATAGCAATTGAAGCTCAAAATCGGTGAAATTTGAGCTTCAAAGGAAGGTCTCATGAGCTTCAAACACAAACTCAAGCCGATTGGACAAACGCCGCCTGCATTTCCTCCGAAAAGCCTTCGACTTCCCCGCTACGAGACCATTGCGCCCGCGACATGCTTAACTGCCGATGGTTGGAGCCGTCATGTTGCGCCGCATATGGTGTAGTAGGCAGAGCATGCACCCTGTCAGCGTTCCGCATCGCGCGAAATCAGAAAGTCTATGAGGGTCTGATCTTTAGATTTTTGAGCTGCTTGCAGCAGGGTGTGGTTGTAATATGGATAGACATAATGAATGTCCATTCCCCGGTCGAGCCAATATTCAATGCAAGGAATATGCTTTGCTGTTGGATCTGAGAAGGGATAAAACACATCTGTACCTTCCTGATGCGTCATGGTGAATTCAATTCCTTCTGCGAGGTACCATTCTACGAGGGGCAAACAGGCACTTTGAGCCGCATAGTACACCAATGTGACATTCGAGCCGGGTGGGCGCTCATGGATGTCTGCGCCATGTTGATGCAGCAATTGTGCCATTTCCAAGCTCGTGGCAAGCATGATCGGCCTGAAATTGCGCGTGGGTTGCGTTGCAGAAAAGCCATATTCAAGCAATTCCCGCGCAAACGGCAGATTGTCTTGCTCCACAGCAATGTGCAACAACGTCTCCGAATTGGGCGTGCAATAATCCAACGGAACGAGCGGCGTTCCCTCAAATGCTGCCTCAAGTGCCTGAATGGATTGAATTTTCTTGTAATCCATCTCAAATGAAAACCGGAGCTTGGGATGGGATTCAAATTCAACCGTACCAAGGAAAATGTCCCCGGTCGGATAGACCTGCGGTTGCAAATCCGGCAGCTGAAATTCCTCGAAATAGCAATAGACAGAACGGATGTCCGTCCATTGCCGGTTGTTCGCCTCCAAAGCCGCTTGCAGCAAGCCCATCGCCGATTTCCGCCAATGCGGCAGCCATGAGCCCGTCAACAAGCTCTCAAAATAGCGTGCGGGTTTGGTGGTTTCAAGCTGTTCATGTTGGAGTTTCCCGCTGTAAAAGCGCAATGGCGAACCGGGAGACCCCTTGAATTCTAGCCAGAGATGGGCGTATTTTTTCTGCATATTGAAGCTCATAAAAAGGGTAATTGAAGCTCAAGATAGGTAAAATTTGAGCTTCAAAGGAAGCAGTCATGAGCTTCAAACACAAACTCAAGCCGACCTGACAAACGCCGCCTGCATTTCCTCCGAAAAGCCTTCCACTTCCCCCGGCACCGCAAAAGCCAGCATCGCCGAATTTACAAACCGTGACGCCGTCGGGTCGGGCGTGACCATGACCGCCTTGTGCAGGATGGTGATGGTCACGCTGAGGAATGGGGCTTGCCGCATGGGTTCACCCCAAACACCCTACTCCACCATCAATCTGCGCTGCAAAACGCCATTCGATCCGGAGACTCTGACGAGATAAACCCCTGATGCCAACCCGGAAATGTCCAGGATGGCTGTACCACGTTTCAATGGTTGCACCAATACCGTGGCACCTGTCACATCCAAAATGTTCAGGACCATATCGTCGCCCAGATCGGCATCCACGACGAACTCCTCCGTCGCTGGGTTGGGAGAGCAATGGAGGTAGGCATCCGACTTTGGCTCCGGAAGCGAGGTCGCGAGTGTGTCACTGATGCAACGGATGCTGAAGCCGTAGTTTTTGTACCCATAAACCGAGTCGGACTGCAAATAGGGATCTGCATAAAAGAGTTTCCATGACCAACCATAGTCGGTTCCATTGGGGGTCGATGACCAATAAAAGGCATTTGAATTGAGGCTCATAAAGCCGCCAGTGCACATTCGATGTCCACCAAGAACTGCAGAGAAGCCCGTCGAATTGGTGGCACCGGTATTGGGGGGTTTGCCAATGAGCAGTACCAGCTTCCTTTAGCGGGCCGCCTGCAGTGGATGGCCCTCCCAGAAACGTGGACAGCGTGTTCCAATCGGCGTTATTGGGCACATGCCAGCCCAGGGGCACAGCTTCCTGCTGTCGGCAATGGTGTACCAAGTGTAAAGTCTGCCATAGGCTGCCACATTGTTCAAGTTGTCGTCATAGGCCCATTGATAGAGGGGACTTTTTTCCGTGCAAATATTCAAGGATGCAGGATTGGTCGTTTCAATCGGGGAGCCGTCTCCAAACTGTGTCACCCGAAGGTTCTCCTGAAGCCAGTATTGACGGCCGATTTGGACGATGGTATAGATATTGCCTTCAATGTCAGCAACTGATTGAGCCCGCAGGTGCATTCCGAGCAAGGTCAATACGCAAAACAAAACCGTCAATCTTTTCATCGTGAAGGAATAAGGCGGTTGACCCCAAAGCCTTCATAT
This sequence comes from Bacteroidota bacterium, assembly GCA_016718825.1. NCBI lineage: Bacteria > Pseudomonadati > Bacteroidota > Bacteroidota bacterium. Next base: position 370,933 of record JADKCL010000001.1, read on the forward strand.
TTGGCCCAAAGGTGCAATCAAATTGATCCCTGCCAAGATGGAAAGCCATTTCGGGTTTATCCCTGCGTCAAACACATGGCTACGCATGACTTTGGTCAATCTTCGCGCACATCACTCGGCTTTGCGAGGTGGTTTCTTGTCATCCGTTTGCATTCGGCATCCTGTTTGCCGATTGGACAAACGCTACCTGCATTTCCTCCGAAAAGCCTTCCACTTCCCCGGGCGCGGCAAAAGCCAGCATCGCCGAATTCACAAACCGCGACACCGTGGGGTCGGGCGTGACCATCACCGCCTTGTGCAGGAGCCCGAGCGTATCACCCGCACCCGTGGAGCAGCTGTTGTTGAACAGGACGATGCGGTAGGTGGATGCATCGAAGCCTTCGACCTCGGTGACATAGGGCGCAAGCGCTTGCTCGCCTTCGACGTACATCGGGTTGTGAAACGCGAAATAGTCGGCTTCCGAAAGCTGCTTTTCGCGTGCATACGAGAAGTAATCCGCGAGCATCAAGCGGCTCTTGACCAAGGTAGGCTCATAGCCCAACATCAAAAAGGACTGCGCCGCGGCATTGTCGCGGTGAAATTTGGTGGTCTCCTGCTGATCGAAGCGGCCAAGCCATTGGTAGTGCAGGGCGATTCCACGCTCGGACATCAGGCGGGCGTGGAGGCCATTTTTGAGGGCGACCATCGTGGCGCGCAACTTTTCTGGCGTGTAGTCAGCGCCGAAGTCTAGCACGGCAAAGCCGGGTTGTGTGAAGGCTTGCCGGAAGACTTTGGGATAGGTGAAGGCGATGAGCGAATCCAGGGATTCTGTTGCGGCTTGGAGGTGGTAAGGTTTTGGGTGCATGGCGTTTTTGCAGATTTCATCAATTTACGGTCAGATGTGGGGGATTCAAAGCGCGGTTAATAAAATCGTCTTCGCCACCAAATCCACACCTTCCACCGAAGGCCGATCAGCCAAATCTTTAAGCGCATTCCGCAAGTCAGAAATCGCATCTTCGGGCATTTCCGCCACAACCTTCGTGAGCACCCAATAAATCCAAACCTCATCGTCCCCCTGCAAAACCGTCCTCACTTCAGGCACGACATCCCTTCCCAAACCAGCCAAAAAAGGAGCCAAAACCTGCGCCACAGGCCAGTTGTAATCTTGAAGCCAAACCAACATGTGGGGCAAAACGGGCTGAACCTCTGTAAATCCGAGTGCCACGATCGCCTTGGCCTTTTCGATGTCGCTTTTGTGCAGGGGTAGTTGTGAACGAAGCGCCAATGGCAATTCCTCCCAAGCTAGACCTTCGTAGATGTGCGGGACAGTGGATTGCAGGCTCATTTTTCGGTGGTTTCGGTCCTCGTCTTCATTGGAGGAGCAGATCCTCAAACCCCCCGAACCCCCCTAACCAAAATCTCCAAATCCAGCTCCACGGCATACGCCCGGGCGTAATGCCTGTCCAATCCCCGTGTATGTTCCACGGAGCTGTCGGCGTTGGAGCGGACGCGGTAGGCCATGTTGAGCAAGCCGGGTTTGAGGGAGGGGAGGCCTTTGGGTGCGGTTTTCGATGTAGCCGACAAGGTGCACTTTTCCGGTGAGGGCCTTCCAGAGATTGCCGAATGCGCGGATGGGCCGTTTGTACACAAAAAATGTCACGGGGTAGAGCAGCAGCAGCGCACTGCTTCCGATCATGTCAAACATCCGCTTCTTGAAACGCAGGTCGGGTAGAGCGAGGTTGAAGGCGCCGCCTTCGGCGTGGAGCGTGTCGTGGATCACCTGCGAACCCACCAAATAGTCGGCGTCGGGCGGCACAATCTTGTACCGCAACGCAGGCAGGTGCAGCGCCGACATGGCATTCAGGATTTCCTCGGTTGAGAAGTTTTTGTTGGCGAAGATCACCTCGTCCACCTTGTAGATGCGCACGATTTCGCCGAGTTGACTCAGGGTGCCGAGGCTGTCTTCCTTGAGGTGGCTGCGGTCTTCGGTGATGCGCACCGTCCCTTCGATTTCCACGGGATAGTCGAGTTCGCTGCGGATCAGCTTGGCGATTCTTGCGGTTTCGCTGTCGATGCCCACGATCACCACCCGCTTTTTGCTTTGCTCGGTGAAGAAGAAATTCCCCGTGCGGGCATAATTCAGAATATTGCGGTCGAGGAGGGCAATCACCGCCATCGCGACGGAGGTCAGGCCCACGATCATCCGCGAGAAATTGATGCTCGGGAAAAGGTAACTCATCGTCGCAATCGCCACAAATCCGGCGATGGCAGCGGTTTGGATCGGTTTTGCGCGGTAGGGGCGCTTGTATCCGCCGGCGATCCAGAGGAATGTGATGAAAACGAGGGCATAGGCGGGCGCGGCGATGTAGTCAAACTCCGCCGGGTAGGGCATCTTGTCCTTTTGGATCTTGTGGATGTATTCCCAGTATTCCTTGATGCCGATCGTCGCCCCGAATACCAGCAACGCCTCCAAAGCCGGGAAGGCAATCCGCTTGGCAATCCGGCTACCGACCGCGAGGAATGCCCGCAGGTAAATCGCAAACCGGATGATCAGCGTGTAAAAACTCGCGCCGCCCTTGGAAAAGTGTTTGTTGGCGAAGATGATCATCGCATTGTAAAACACCTTGACATAGTTCAGGCTGCCCTTTTTCGTGGATTCGCCCTTGTAATGGATGATCTTGGTGCCCGCGAAGTAATAATTTTTGTAGCCGCCGAGCGTGACGCGGTAGCTCAGGTCGATGTCTTCGCCATACATGAAGAAGGTCTCGTCGAGCAAGCCGATCTTGTCGAGACAAGCCTTCCGCATGAACATGTACGCCCCCGAAAGCACGTCCACGACATGGTCTTGCTCCTTGTCGAGGTAACCCAGATGGTATTTGCCAAACGTCTTGCTCTTGGGAAACAACCGGCTCAACCCGAAAATCTTGTAGAAGGCGACCCAAGGCGTGGGCAATCCGCGTTTGCTCTCGGGGAGGAAGCGGCCCTCGCCGTCGATCATCTTCACACCGAGCGCACCCGCGTCGGGGTGGGCGTCCATGAATTCCAGGCATTTTTGGAACGTCGATTCCTCGACGACCGTGTCGGGATTGAGGAGCAGGACGTATTCGCCGGTGGCGATGCGCATCGCGAGGTTGTTGCCCGCCGAGAAGCCGAGGTTTTCCTTGCTTTCGATCAGCGTAATGTCGGGGAAGCGTTCGCGGAGCATCGCTTGGCTGCCATCCACCGAATTGTTGTCCACCACATACACCTCCGCATCGATGCCCTTGATCGCAGCACGCACCGAGAGCAGGCATTGCTCGATGAAATGCTTGACATTGTAATTGACGATGATGATGGAAAGCCGCTTCAAATGCCGTTGCCTGTGCTTTGGGTGAGCGAAGTGCGGTTGATCAGCGACCGCGCGAGCGTGATTTCGTCCGTGAATTCAAGATCCGAGCCGACCGGAATGCCCCTTGCGATGCTCGAAGTCCGCACCCCGAATTCCTCGAGTTTGCGGGCGATGTAAAAGGACGTCATGTCGCCCTCCATGCTGCTCGGCAGCGCGAAGATCACCTCCTCGCAGGCGCCTGTGCGCAAGCGGTTGAGCAGCGACTCGATGTTGAGGTCACTCGGCCCGAGGCCCTGCATCGGGTGGATGATCCCGTTCAAGACGTGGTAGGTGCCCGTGTATTGACCCGTGTTTTCGATGGCGATCACGTCCTTGCAATCCTCCACCACACAAATCATCGCTTGGTTGCGGCGGTGGCTGCTACAGATGCGGCAAATTTCCTCGTCGGTCAGGTTGCCACATTGCTTGCAGTACTTGACCCCTTTCCGCAGGGCGATAATGGCATTCCCCAAACCCTCAGCATCTCCCTCTGAACCCTTGAGAATGAACAAAGCGAGCCTCAGGGCCGTTTTTTTTCCGATCCCCGGGAGCTTTGAAAGCTCATTCACACCGTCTTCGATCACCTTGGAAGGAAATTCCATGTCTTGGGTCCAAAATTGAGACGGTAAAGATAGGAAAATTGGGAGGATGTTTTGGAGGGGGAATGGAATGGGATGGTGAAAGCCGTTGAGCCGAACGCCTGACGCTTTAGAATGCGTGGGTTCGGTAAAAAACCATGGTTGTTCTTCGCGTTGAAACGCTTCCAATGGGTAAGGATCTTATCCATGGAAAAACAGCGCGGGCTATTTTCTGGGATGGGCTTTTCTAACCCATAAACCCATAACAGACCAACCGCCCCTGCTTTTCAGGCCTGCCGCCTTCGGTTCCGGCGTAATGGGAAAATTGCCCTTCGTCGGCGGCGGTGTCCATCGGCTCGACATAGATTTGGTCGGGTCGCAAGCCTGCGGACTGGCATTCGGAAAGGCAAAATCCGACGAGGTCAATGCCTACCCGACCATCGGGCTGCGGCACCAAAAATCCATTCCACACGGGATCTTTGGCTTGAATCGGATCACGATAGAGATAACTTTCCTTTTTGATGCAGGGGCCAATGACGAGGATCAGATCTTCGACACGGCTTCCTTCAACCTCCTGCATGTGCCGCAACACCTTGCCCGTAAACCGCATCGCCATGCTGCGCCATCCCACGTGGGCAAACGCCATCCGATGCTGCCGCTTGTCGTAAACAATCACCGGCACACAGTCCGCAAAGGTCAAAAACACCCCCGCATTCGGCACGCGCGAAATGATGGCGTCCGTAACGGCTAGGCGTTCGCCGCGGAGTGCATTCAGTCCTTTTGGCATTTCGTACATCAAGGTGATGTCGTCTCGGTGCTCGGTAAAAAAGGTCACCAAACGTTCGGCAGGCAAGCCTTCCTTGGCGAAAAAGCGCTTTCGATTCTCAAAAACGGCCTCCTTGTCAGTCGCCATCGGGAAGGACATGCAACCATCGGCCATGCGGGAAAAGCCCACGCGAAACGGAAGATTTGAAGGAAGGTCGGACAACTTGGGATACATGGCGGAAAATTAAGGAAAAGGTACGGCTTGCCGGAATGGTATTCGATCCATCGTTGCCTCCATCAATGGCCATGCATCCATGCCCCTATTTCCAAAAAACCATTCGCCAAGTCCCCGAACTCCCGCCTCGAACTCAAACTCTTGCTATCTTTACGGCTTATGCCACGCTTGAAGCTTTCGATTCCGACTTCGTTGCCCTTTTCCTGCGAATTGCCGATTCGCATCACGGACCTGAACTATGGCCGTCATTTGGGAAATGACAAGGTGCTTTCCCTGATGCACGAGGCGCGGGCACAGTTTTTTGCGAGCTTCGGTTATGCCGAGGACGCTGCCGAAGGCACAAGTTTCATCATGGGCGACTGCGCGATTCTGTACAAGGCGGAAGGATTTTACGGTCAGGTCCTGCGCTGCGAAGTCGGCGCCGGGGACTACACGCGCGCTGCATTCGACATCTATTACCGTTTTCGTGATTGCAGGCGAGGAACGCCTGCTTGCCGAAGCCAAAACCGGGTTGGTTTGCTTTGACTACACGACCCGCAAGGTGCAGTCCGTGCCGGAGGCCTTGCGCCTGCGCCTCGGCGACGCCCTCGCGACCCCAACGTCCTTGAACCAAGAAGCCTGAGATGAAAAATATCCTCCTGCGCATCTGGAGCATCTGGTTCTACATTCTCTTCACGGGATTTTTTGCCCTGATTTTCCCGCTGCATTGGATCCTGCTGAAATTTGACAAAAAATGGACGCACAATTTCAGCCATGGCCTCAACCGGCTTTGGGGCTACGTAATCACCTATCCGGCAGGGGTTTGGATCACCACAGAAGGCAGTCCGCAAATCGCCAAGGACCGGATTTGCATCTTTGCGGTCAACCATTCGAGTTATTTGGACATCCCGATCTGTAACGTTTCGGTACATCACTCGTTCCGGTTTATCGGCAAAGCCGAATTGAATGACACCCCGCTCTTTGGCTATATGTTCAAGCGCCTGCACATTCCGGTGAATCGCGGCAGTGTGACCGAAAGTTTCAAGAGTTTCCTGCATGCCAAGCAGAAGCTCAAGGACGGCACGTCGGTTTTGGTCTTCCCTGAGGGGACGATTCCCGACAAAACAAAGGTGACGCTGCTCAAGTTCAAGGATGGTGCCTTCCGGATGGCGATCGAAAACAAGGTGCCGGTGGTGCCGGTCACGATCATCGGTGCCGAAAGGGCTTTGCCCGACAACGGCAAGTTTCTGCTGCATCCGGGCAGGGTGCGTGTGATTTTTCACGATCCGATCGAAACGGAGGAAATGACGGTCGCGGATGCAGGTGCGCTCAATCAGCGGGTGTATAAGACGATGTATGAGACGCTTGTGGCGAATGGAGGAAAGAAGGAAATTGAGAGTTTAAAGTGAAAATGGAGAAGGGAGCATGAAAGGCAGCCTCTTGTCATGCAGAGCGAAGCGAAGCATCTGGGAGCTGGTAGCAAATGCTGTTGATTATCTTCTTCCATCGTTTTTGGAGATTGAAAAGTCGAGAGTTTGCAGCGTTGGGCTGAATTTGTGGGGTCTGGATATGGTTTCTTAGTAAACGGTGGATTTTGTCGAATGGGTTTTTGATTTTGGTTGGCAATAATTAGATACTGAATGGAGCCTAAGAAGAAGCTCAAATTGATTCCGATCTGGCAGTTTTTCAAGGATATGCCCTTGGTGAACAAGTTGTTGTTTGGAATATTGTTTTTGTCCTTGATCGGAACTGCGGTGGTCACGGTGATGGGCGCGGAGAATCCCGCGCGTTGGGTGCTCGAAGTCAATGAGCTCAGCCAATCCTCGGAAGAGCAGGTCGCTTTGCGTACCTACACCCACAACTACCGCACGATGCAAACCGAAATCGGCGCCTGGAAAGAGGATGTCGTATATTTTGCGACACGCATCACGCCGCAAGCCTGGCAGGTTTGGGCTTTTGTGATTGCCCAAATCCTTGGATGGGCCTTTCTTCTGGCCTCGGCAAGCTACGTCAGGAACTTCGTGGCCTATGCCATTTTCTTCGTTTTCGGCATTTTTTCCTTCCTGATCAATGCGCAAGGTGCTGGTTCGGATCTGACGTATTGGTTGGTCAATCTCGGCTTTGCCTTGGTGATTTTTGCGCCGGCCTTCCTTTTGCAGCAAGAGATTCTCAAGCTCAAATTCGCGCTGCGGGTGTTGGTATTCGGCATTGGCGTCGCACTTCCTTTTGGGCTGCAATATTTCCAAGGTGGATGGGTTCAGTTGCACAGCGGAACCGCTGCAAGCACTTTGGTGCTTGTGGTTTTGACGGCGGTGTACCTCATTTTCATTTCCAACGACCTCAGTAACCTGCTTTTTTACACAGCAACGAATGCCAAAAGCCAAAAGTTCCGCTTCAAATTTCCGATCATCTTCACCGCATTCCTGGTCATCTCCGCCATCGAATTTGTGATGTTGCAAAAGGAAATGCGCTGGGACCTGCTTTCTGAAGGCGACGACATCGCCTTACGCCCGATTCACCTTGTGGCACTTGCTGCTGTCATCTCGGTCGGGACCAAACAAAACATGGGCCCCGTGCTCAAAAACTTCATTCCCAACTTGGCCATGTCCAACGGATTCGCTGCCTTGGGATTGATTTCCATGAGCTTCATCGCCTACATGGTGAGTCTCGGCGAATACCTTTTCCTCCACCTGATCGAGCGGTTTGCCATCATTTTCTTCTTTTTGACGGGGCTGGCGCACTTTTTCTACATCTTTTACAACTTCGGACCCTTGATCCGTGCGCGGTTGAACTTCTATTTTCTGAGCATGATGCCCCGCAAGCTCATGTACTTTTTCGTGGTGATTTTTGCTGTCGGAGGTGCTGTGGCACTGGAAGGCAGCAGTCAGGCAAGCAGTCAGCGCCTCATCAAGGAGACACTTTACAACCGGCTCGGTGACGATGCCCTGCTCCGCGGAGAGGTCAATGAAGCCTTGCTGGAATACACCGCCGCAGTCAGCGAGGCCCGGGGCTCGGTCAAAGGCAACTACAACCTTGCCATGCTCGAAATGGGTCTCACAGCCGACCTGGCCAAAGCCCGCGAGCATTTTCAACATGCAAGTGACTTTATCCCGTTTCCTTTTGCATTCCTCAATTGGGGCAATCTGGAGCAAAGCGAATACAGTCCACGGCAAGCGAGCGTCGTCTTGCGCCGGGGCACACGTGCCATCCCCAATGCTTACTTGAGCAACAATCTCGCCACCGCGTTTTTGCAGCTCGATGAACCCGATTCGGCGATTTTGGAAATGAAGGAGGCTCTGCGCCTACAACCGGAAAACAGCGCATTTTACTCGAATCTCGGTCGTATTTACATGGATTACGACAAGATTCCCGAGGCGAAAAGCTTTCTGGAAGCCGGACTCGACGTTCCTGTCGTTCACCGCGCAACGGTTACCAATGCCCTTTTCCTCAACCTGCGCCACAACGCCAAAATCGCCGTCGACGAAAAACTTGCCGAATTGCCGCAGATCAAAGCGAGCTGGGAAACCAACTTCAACTTTGCCATCGACCGCTACCACCAAGGCGACATCGAAGGCGCACGTCGCCTGCTCACCCATGGCAAACCCGAACCCGCTTCGTACTCCGACAGCACAGCAAGCGGAAGCCTCCGCGCCGATTCGCTGCTCCTCGACGGTATGCTGCTCTTTGAAAAAGGCGAAATCGCCCGCGCCATCAGCCGCATGGACTTCATCGACGTGAACTTCCCCGCTTACCGCGCTTATACCAACCATTTCCTCGGCGCCTCCTTTTTTGGAACGGGTTCGCCCGAAATGGCCGCTGCTTTCTTCCGCAAATCCGTCGAATATGGCCGCAGCTCCGACCTCCTCGCCGAGGCGATGATGGAATTTGACCGCGGCAACCTCGATTATGCCTATATGCAGCTCAATCTTGCCCGCAGCCAAGACAGTACACTTTTTGAGGCCGCCAATCTCGAAACGGCTAAAATTCAACTCGCCAACGGCGACTACTTTTTTGCCACCATCGGCATGGATGTCAACGCATTAAAGGTTGCGGATTGGATGCAAATCGGTCTTGCAGCCGGCAAACGCGGCAACAAGGCCGCTGCACTCGAAGCCTTCCGACGCGTGATCGCCATCGACCCGGAAAACACGGCACCATTCGTCGAAATGGCGCGCATCAGCATGGATTTGGGAGATACACTCGCCTTGGAAAACCTCCTCCCCGCCATCGAAATCGATGACGAGGACTTGGAAGTCAACCTCGTACATGCCCAAATCTTGATCCGGCAAGGGGATGTTTCCGGAGCAAATCCGATCGTGAAAAAGCTGCAAAGCAAGGCTGCAAAGAATCGTAAAGTACGTATCGTCAGTGCCGAATTTGCTGCTGCACAAGGTGATACGACCAACGCCATCCAACAATTTGAGTCGCTGCGCAAGGAAAATCCGATTGATCCAGCGGTTGTCTTGCCGCTGAGCCGCATCTACCGCGCCAAACGCATGGACTTTGAGGGCCAAAACATGATGATCGCAGCCAAGGACCTCAACCCCGAAAACCCAGATTTTTGGTACGAAATCGCCCACTTTGAAAGGCTGCTTGTCAGGCCCGAAGAGGCGGGTGCCAATGCCTTGGAGGCGATGAAACGTTCGACCAGCATCGAGCGGTCACGGCAAATTTCCGAGGAATTCAAGGAAGAAATAGCGAGCTTTAATGCCTTGCATCCCGGAGAAGAAGAATAATTATGGCAGAAGCAGAAAAGACCCCCGTCATCCAGCTCATCGACATCCGCAGGGAATACAAAATGGGCGAGGAAGTGATCAAGGCCCTCAATGGGGTGAACCTGAACATTTACCGGAATGACTATGTCGCGATCATGGGGCCTTCGGGATCCGGAAAATCGACATTGATGAACATGATCGGCTGCCTCGACACGCCGAGTTCGGGTGCCTACATCCTCAACGGCATCAATGTGAGCCAAATGGGCGACAATGACCTGGCCGAAGTGCGCAACCATGAAATCGGCTTCGTCTTCCAGACCTTTAACTTGCTGCCGCGTTCGACGGCCTTGGAAAATGTGGCTTTGCCGCTGATTTATGCAGGAAAAGGGCGCTCGGAACGTGTGACCATCGCGACCAAGGCCCTTACCGATGTCGGGCTTGCCGACAGGATGCACCACAAGCCCAACGAGCTTTCGGGTGGGCAACGTCAGCGTGTGGCCGTTGCGCGGGCACTCGTGAACAATCCGAGTATCATTCTCGCGGATGAGCCGACCGGCAACTTGGACACCAAAACCAGTTATGAAATCATGGGCCTCTTGGAGGAATTGCACAAAAAGGGGCAGACGATCATCTTGGTGACCCACGAAGAAGACATCGCGTTGTATGCGCATACGATCATCCGTCTGCGGGACGGGGTAGTGGAGAGCGTCGAGGAAAACAAGAACATTAGAAAATACAAGTGAGCCGAGTTCCTTTTCTGTCGAATGCCATTCGCCGTTTGCGCCTGATTTTCGGGGGATTGCTAGCGGCAATCCTGTTGACGACGAATGCATTCGCCCAGACCAATCAATGTCATTGCGACAGCACAGCGACTTGGGATGCCGCTTTTGAAAAGGCCAATATCATTTTCCTTGGCACCTGTATGGACATTACGCCCAATACCATCAAGGGCGGGCTCAACGTCGTTTTTCAAGTGGACAGCAGCTGGAAGCGGGCCACCGAGCACGTGACCACGGTGCATACCAACAGCCCCAATCAATGCGGCTATCCGTTCAAACGCAATGCGCGCTACATTGTCTTCGCCAACAAACGCCACCAAACCGTTGAAACCAGCGAATGCGAACCCAACCAAGCGTATGAGGACAACGGCATCCTGACGCTGCGTCGTCTCGGCGCTGGATTTACACCCGGCCGCGAAGACAAAGCCAATGGAATGATTTTGTTGATGCTCGCGCTGGGCGTCAGCGGACTTCTATTTTTGGGATTCGTCGTGCTGCGCAAGAAATTCAGGAAGCCAAAAGCTGTAAATTGACCGCCCAAAGACAGCGGCAATGAGCGAAAATGTGATTCAAATGGAGGAGTCTTGGCGTATAGCGCTGCAAGACGAATTCGAAAAGCCCTATTTTCTGGCACTCAGGTCATTTTTGAGGCAGGAGAAGCAGGCTGGGAAAGTCATTTATCCGCCAGGGAATCTGATTTTTAATGCTTTCAATTCGACGCCGTTTGAAGCTGTGAAGGTGGTCATCATCGGGCAAGACCCTTATCATGGACCCGGACAAGCCCACGGGCTCAGCTTTTCGGTGCCTCGGGGCGTTCAAGCTCCACCTTCGTTGGGTAATATCTACAAGGAAATTCAGCAAGACCTCGGCTTTTCCGATTCCAAGCCACGGAAATCTCGAAGTGGTCCCGTGAAGGCGTTTTGCTCCTCAATGCCATGCTCACCGTCGAGGCCAATCAGGCGGCAAGCCACCAAAACAAGGGTTGGGAACAATTCACCGACGCGGCGATTCACCGCCTCAACGAACAACGCAGCGGCATTGTCTTCCTGCTCTGGGGCAACTACGCCAAGAAAAAAGGCGCCTTCATCGATACACAGAAACACTTGGTGCTCAACTCCTCGCATCCTTCGCCGCTTTCTGCGCATACGGGCTGGTACGGAAACCATCACTTTTCCAAAGCCAATGCCTATTTGGTCGCGCAAGGCAAAACCCCGATCGACTGGAAAATCGAATAAAGGTGCTTGCAACTCCGCTCGAACGGTATTCTTGAATTGAAAACTTCCATTGTGCAGATTCCGCAACTCACATTTCTGAGATTCTTGGCAGCCTTGGGGGTGGTATTTTTCCATTTCGGGCAGACGACGGCACCTTGGGACGGGCCTGCCTTCCTCCCGATTCTCCAAAATGCGGGTCTTGGCGTCGGATTCTTCTTTACACTCAGCGGATTCCTGATGGCCTGGGTCTATGCGCCACAGCCGAAGATCGCGCTCAAACACTACGCACAGACGCGATTTGCAAGGATCTATCCGCTGTATTTGCTGAGCTTCTTGCTGGCCTTGGCGGCAGAAATGTTGATCAGGGGCACGCGTCCGCGAGGGCTGTCGATCATCCTGCAATCCCTCGGCTTGCATGCCTGGGTGCCCGGATACAGCCTCGCGCTCAACTTTCCCGGTTGGTCGGTCTCTGTCGAATTGTTTTTCTATGCCTTGTTTCCGCTGCTGCTTCATTTGTTGCGCAAGCAACATTGGGCGGTCTTGATCAGCGTTGCGGCAGCGGTTTCGGCGATCAGTTTTGTGATTTTCCTGCATATCGCTGACTGGACACGGGGAATCATAGACAATACCAACTCCGATTTCACCCTGCGATTTCCACCCTGGCAACTGCATACATTCGTGACCGGCATGGTGGGCGGATTGCTCTATGGGCGCGGCCAACTGCGATTGCCCACCAAATGGTTGCCTGGACTACTCTTTTTGACCATGTCTGCTTTCATGGTTTCCTTGGCTTACTATGAAAATCCATTGACCGCCCACGCGGGCAACGGCGTTTTGGCGCCGCTTTACCTCATCATCATTGTCTGCCTCGCGCAAGATCAAGGTCCGATCAGCAAGCTGCTGGCTTGGAAGCCCTTTCAATTCCTTGGCGAAATGAGTTATGCCGTTTATTTGCTCCAAGCCCCTGTTTACATCGCGCTCGAACCGATTGCACAACAGACCGGCGCGCCTGGATTGCAGGGCAAATGGTTCCATACTTACGTTGCGGTGCTACTGGTCTTTTCGGCGTTGGTTTACCAGTTTTTTGAGCGGCCGATGCGGCAGTGGTTGCGTCCCCAGCGGCCGAGTATTGCCCGAGGAGAAACCAAGTGATTCAGCGCGTGAACTAGCCCGCGTTAAAGTCGCTGTTTATTGGGCCTATACAAAACTTGCTGAAAAGTAATCTTCCACGTACTGAAGTGGCAAAGCCTTTCCGGAATTTTTAATCATCAAATCTTTTTACTAACTTTAGATCCTTCAATACATTCTTTATCAACGCATTCATCTTCCCATGAAAAGAAATTATTTCCTTTTGCTGACTATCATCCTTGGTCTTAGCGCATGCAAAAAAACGCCGGAACCTTGCTTTACCCATGTACAAACCGGAACAAGTCTGGAAGTTGCCTTTACCAATTGCAGCATTGACGCGACCACTTATGATTGGGAATTTGGCGACGGCGGCACCTCCATTGCAGAAAATCCGATCTATACCTTCTCGACCTACGGCAACCACCAAGTAACCTTGCGTGCCACTTCAAAGCAAGGCGTTTCCAGCACCTTTTCCCAAACGGTCAACCTTCGATTACCCCCTAATCTGGTTTTCACGGGTTCCTATTTCTACACCAGTTTTTGCGACACTTCCCAAAGCGTTTCCGGAACTCTCCTCGTCTCTCCCGTTCCAGGTACATCAAACCGATTCTATCTTGACAATACTAACACGAATTACGGGGAAATCGGTCAAGATGGTACAACAATCATGATCCCACGGCAAAATACCACCTATCCTGACCTTGAACTTGAAGGGGAAGGAACTGTTGCTTTAAACGGTTCCTCTGCTTCCATCACCATTCGTTATTATTATTTATCATCTCTTAATACCACTTGTTACATGACCTATACACGTTAGGAGGGGGGGAAAGGGCGGGGGGGGGAGAGGGGGGGGGTAGGCGAAGATCAGGTCCTTTGAAAATCAATCTCTTTTCAATGGAACGAGCAGAATTGCCATCCAGCGATGTGTCTTCCTTCCAATATATTTGGATTCAAGCCCTCAATGCGCTAGCGCAGGATTTGGTAATTCCAACTGCAACGAGTGACCAATTTTTTGCATAGCTTTTTGTGAACTGAGTCGCTTTTTTGAGGCAAAATCGTCCGATCTTCCAAAATGTGTCTTTCGAGATCGCAATTGCAGAAGGACTCCGTTCGACGGGTTGCTCCGTCTGATTTTACGCTATTAGGGTTCGACAAGGAGGTTGTTTAGCATAGTGGGTACTTGGATGAGCGACTAAAGCTTCGAACTGTTGATGTTCTCAATTACCGCAAGGAAATCGCGCGATTCCCACAATGTGGAAATCCTCATTATATTTGAATCAATGTTCGCGCTTCCCATCAGGATTCAGTCACCAAGAAAATGGGCCAAAACCACTTTGGCAGCATTGTCTATGGGGATTTTGAGCATTTGCGGAGCGAATGAGGTACAAGCACAATGGCTCGAACCGACAAGACTGCAAGTCGGCGTTTCTGGCGGATTTGGGGGCGTACACGCGTGGGGAAAACCAAGTTTTGACCTGATTTGGGGTAGATTGACTGGCCGAATTGCCCCTGGACTCAACTACATGAGCGGCGGATTGACTTACCAACTTGCCCATTTTAATCCCAAAGTCAGGCATGACCGGATTCTCATCTTGAGCTTGTATTATCACAATGACTGGCTCTTGGCCAATAAGAAATCCAGCGAATTTCGGCGTGACCAGCATATTTGGATGCTCATGCCAGGAATTCATGTGAACCTTGACCATCGTGGCACCATTTTCCTCGAAGTCTCGGGCGGGGCGATGTACCAACACGAACGCATATTCACCCAAGACAAGCAACTCAAATCGGTGGGGGACCACTTTGCTCCCATGGGCGAAATCAGAATCGGGGGCATTTTCCTGAGCCGCAAGGAGCGCGTGCAGCAATTCCCGCATTATTTCAAGCCCAAGCCCGTCAAGAAGATTCAGAAGAAAAGGCTGCACTTCGACTGATGCTTGGTGCGCTTCCTTTTTCCCGCGTTGCTGTGCTGGAACCTTCGTTGACTTTCAGTCAGCCGGAAAGCCCCGGTTTTGACCGGCAAATGCGTGCTGAACTGCGCGATTGGCTGGTCAAGGTGAGCGGAAATTCAGCGGAGGTTTGTTATCCCCGCATCAAAACGATGCAGCCCAATGCGGCATGCGACATCATGGATTTCCTTTCCTCCGAGATTTCGCTGTTGGCTCCAATTGCTTTTTCCGATGGCCATTTTCGCCGGTTGCCTTTCATCATTCATCTACTGAAACAGCATTGCTTCCCCCAGGACCCTACTTGCAGGGGATTTCCTGTCACAGTTTGGCAGACCTTCAACGGGCGGAAGCGGCGGGTTATGACTACGCCTTTTTATCCCCTGTTTTTTCCACAGCAACGCATCCTGAAGCGCAGGCTTTGGGCTTGGACGGGTTCCGAGCGGCCATTGCGGAGGTTCGACTTCCTGTCATCGCCTTGGGTGGCGTCACGTTGGACAATGCAAATCAATGTTTGCAGGCTGGCGCTGCAGGTTGGGCGGCCATTCGCAGCTTCATGCATTGATGGTATACACTGGCAAATGTCTCGTTTCCAAGACGGCCGCTGAATCCGCGAGGCAACCTCGCGGCAAAATCTCCTGTCTTTTCGGCAAATTCCGACTAATTTTACTGGGTTGTGATCGCTTTTCCCTCCAATAACAAGATGGCAGTGCTTTCCATCGCCGGCTCCGACTCCGGAGGTGGCGCTGGCATTCAGGCTGACCTCAAAACTTTTGAGGCGCATCGCGTATTCGGGACCACGGTGATCACCGCGTTGACAGCCCAAAATACCGTAGGTGTGCAAGCGGCCTTTCCGATTCCTGCCGAAATGGTACGCGCCCAATTACGCTCGATTCTGGATGATTTTCCGATCGCCGCCGCCAAAACAGGCATGCTTTATAACATCGAAATCATCGAGGCCGTGGCCGACGCGGTGATCGAAGGCAATTTCAAGTTGGTCGTGGACCCTGTGATTGTCTCGACCTCCGGGGATGCCTTGCTGCAACCTGATGCCTTGCAGACCCTGGTCGATCTGCTTCTTCCCGTGGCGACCATTGTCACTCCCAATTTGCAGGAAGCCGCGATTTTGACAGGAATGGAAGTCAATTCGAAGGAAAGCATGGAAGTTGCCGCCCTCCGAATCGCCAGTCTTTGTCCCGATACTTGGGTGCTGATCAAAGGCGGCCATCTCGGGGAGGGCATGGCAAGTGATTTGCTTTTCAGACTCGACCAAAAGCCGATTTGGCTGGAAGGGGAATACATTCCCACCACAGACACGCACGGGACGGGTTGCACGCTTTCGGCGGCAATCACCGCGAATCTTGCGCTCGGTTTGGCGGTTCCAGGAGGCCGTGGCCGCGGCCAAAATCTACGTCACGGGCGCCATCAGATGGCTTGGTCAGGAATTGGCATGGTCACGGATCGCTCAGGCATCATTATCAAAGTCTTCAATTTGCCCATGAATAGCGTTGAAATACCTACGTCGCCCTGTTGCTGCCATTTGGCTTCGTTTCGGCGCAAACAGGCAAAGAGGACTGCCGCATGACGGCTGATCAGATTTTGCCGATCATCGACCGGTACAATCCATTTTTTACGGACCATACCTGGGAAGATGAAACGAAAACGGAAACGGGACGGTTGGATCCCGCTCGCGTCATCGTAATCAAGCAAAAGGCCTGCCTTCGCCACCACGTGCTGTTTGCCATGCACGTCGATCCCAGCGAAATCGAAGACAACGACCGCTTCTGGATTTCGGAGATGTTGGTCATGCTCAAACGCGTCTATTTCAACGATCCCACCTACCCTGAATACAAGAAAAACTTCGAGAAAGAATACATCCGGCAATTTTTGGCCGCCGGCTTAAACAGCACATTCACCTTTCCGGTCAATGACCGCACCTTCATCTGCCGCATCGACAAAGGCGATTGGGGAGCAAAAGTGAAACTCGAATCCGTGCGGTTCATTCTCAAGGAAAAAGTGCATCAACCCGGCATTGCAAGGGAAAAGGATGACGGTTGGTACATCAACAAAAAAGCACAATAATCATGGACAGGCAACTTTGGATGGTGATTTGCGGGGTAGCAGCGTTGGTGTTGTATTCCTTGTCGTGGATTTTTAAACTTCTAGAATGGCCGGGATCAAACTATGTACGCATTTCGGCATTGATTCCCTTCCTGATCGGCGGATCGATTTGGCTCTATGACTGGTCCCGTAAACGCAAGGCGCAGGGACGCCACAAGAAGCCCACAACTGGTTGGGAAGACATTTTGGACGAGGAGGAAGAGAATTCCTAAGCCGTGAACATCAGTTCAGTAGGCATCAATCAAAATCGGTCGTGAGCTTGAAGCGCAAAACCCTGCGGTTGCCAGCATCCGCCACATAAACGATTTGATTATAGTAGGCTACCGCTGATGGTTGGTTGAACTGTGAAAGTCCGACCCCGCGACCACCAAAAGAAACCCGGATGTTTTTGGTATCGGTGCTGCCAGCAGGTGCCTTGACACCTTCGAGGCCGGTGTTGGTGTCCTTCGGCCTTGGTAGTGTCCCCCGTTGGGAGCTGCTCCACCGAATAATCCGTGCCGCCATCGCTGGCAATCACATTAATGTATTGCACCTTCAGTTGCGCCGTGGTCGACATCGACGTGTAAATGAAGTCCTGCTCGATGCTCACAAACGGAGATTGCGGTGGCTGAACCTTGGTGGTAATGCCTACGGGCGTTTCGAAGTAGTCATTCAGAATCCCCAAGCTGGTATTGACGGAAACCGTGGAGATAAAATCGTCTTCATTCGAAAAGCGCACCACGGCATTGTCGGGACCAAAAACGGGTGAGGTCGCATTGCCACTGCGGGTGATGAAATAGCTGTTGTCGGCTTTGAGGCCGATGCCATTCAGCGAGACCATGTCATCAGTTCCCGGCGCAAATGTGCTTTTGTAATAAAACGGATGGAGCGTCTTGCGAATGATTTCGCCGTTATTGAGCCCATATCCGCCGGAATTGTCGAGATGGATGCGGTAAATCGCCGGCAAGGTCGTGTTCAGGGTGTCAAAAGTGCCCAATGCTACAAGTTCGAGGGAACGGTCCTGCACCAAGGCATGTACGCCCGGCACATTCATGCGGCCCAAAACATTCCCGGATTGGTCAAAGCAGACGATTTCTTCCGCAACATCATCGGCCACATAAATCAGCTCGTCAAAGCCGATCGCAATGTCCACGGGATGCTGAAATCCGCTCCAAACAGGCTGAATCGGCACATAGGCCACCTGCTTGTCGCTGTAAATGGGCACGTCGATGAATTCCGGATCGAGTTTCTTGCCAAAAAATCCCTCGCAGCCGCTGGAAACCAGCGCCATCAACAAGGCAGCCAACATCAGCCGATCAATTTGCAGGTGCTTCTTCATGCTTTTCTTCGCGCTCCATTTTGTTGATGGCAAATGACAAACCAAACCTGTGAATCCAGCCCAAATAACGGGTCGGATCTACCGCGTAATCGATGTGCAACGGATGCTTGCCGATATGCGCCCGCACACCGAGTCCAGCTGTGGGGTACACTTGGTCATCGACATTGATTTTGTAGCCTGCACGCAGGTACAGTAATTTCTTGTATTCAAATTCCAACCCGATGCGGATGTTTTCGGCATTGTCGTTGGGGTGATTGAGCTGAATGATCGCGGTCAAAGACTTGTCTTCCGTCTTCCAAGGAATCATCGACACGCCCAATTTGAACAGCGTCGGCGCAGGATAACTTCCCAATGTCACCGGCTTCGAATTCAACCCATCGGGTTCGTAGTCGCCCTTCAGCTTCGAATTGGTGCCAAAACTCTGCATCGCCACTGCAAAACTCAGGTCTTTGAAGTCCGTGCGGTACATAAACCCAAGATCCACCACGCCTGTATGGGCCATGTATTCAGCGAGTTGCTCATTGACGTACTTGAGGGTGACGCCGTAGCTGAAATAATCCGTGAGCCGTTTGGAATAACTCAAACCCACGGCAGTGTTGCTGGCACTGAAGAATTGCCCTGTACCATCAGGCTGGAATTCGGTGCGGCGCTCCATCATCCCTGTCGTCAGGGATGTGACGCTGAGTCCGAAAACCCCCGCCTTTTTGGTGGGCATCACGCCGGAGAAATACGCCAAATTGATGCCTGCAGGCCAAAACGTGTTGGAGGCAGCCAAGCTGAACTTGTCGACATCGGCAAGTGTGGCAGGATTGGTATTGGTGCTGTAGACATCGCCGGTCACGGCAACATTGGCACTTGCCATGGCCGCAGACCTTGGACTCGGATCAATCTTGAGGAAGGTCAAGGCCGAGATGCCTGCACGTTGGCCACCCAAACGGGGCAAAAGCTGCGCCTGCACGGCAGTTGTCGTGAGCAGGAACAAGCACAGGATATGTAAAATTCTACGCATCAGAGCATGAAGCTTAAGCCCAACATCATTTGGCGAGGAGTAAGGTAACGGGCCGGATCCGTTGGTGGCAAGCCGCGATCTTGTGGATCGGGGTAATTCGGGTCGCGAACCGTGTAGGGCAATGGATCACCGTCGCGGTAAGCCTTGCCGGTCACACCATTGATAATCTGGGAATTTTTGTTGTTGAAAATGTTCCTGATTTCGAAGGAAAGCGAGGCACGTTGCAGATCCTTTTTCCCGAAGCTGAAATCACGGGTGACCTTCAAATCGGTCCAGAACCAAGGCGCAGCGATTTTGCTGTTGGGTTCATCGTCGATGCGCTCGTAAATCGGGCGGCCATTGGCGGCAATCCCCGTTTGCTCAAACGGCGTGTAACGCAAGCCGGATTTGAGGGTGCTCGAAACAAAGACGCGGAAACCATTCAACGAAACCCCGAAAACACGTACAGAGGTATCAGGCTTCAAAATCAAGGAGGCCTTCAAATCAAACGGGCGGTCCCAAGCGAGGAAGTTTTCCTTGCTGGTATTGACAAAGCCCTGCGTTTTGATCTGAAGTGCCGATTCTGCTGCCGAGTTGGACTTTCCGGTCGCAATTTGATAGGTGCCGTTGAAGGTGAAGGTCAGCAATTTTCCGATCCTTTGCTTCACACCGACTTCCAAACCTCTGATACGGGCGTAGTCTTGGTTGATGAAAAATGTCTTGGTCACGAGTCTGCCGGTCTGATCTTTGATCAAGGCTGAGCGGCTGACGATGTAGTCAAATTTGTCGTTGTAGAATGCGGTCACCGTCAGGGCCAGGTTCTTGTTGATCTTGGACTTGATGCCGACTTCGTAAGAAACCGTCACCTCCGGATTCAAATTCGGATTTCCGAGGTTAGAGAGGAAGCTGCGGTCTTGGTAGACCGGATCCAAACCAGCATAGACAAACCTTGGATGCGGCAACTGCATTGCATGGCCGTAGTTGAAATACAGCACGTTGTTTTCGGTGACCGGAAAGGAGATGCGCAGCTTGGGAAGAAGGCGCGCTTTCCAGGCTTTGCCGAGGAAATTGGTGGTGCTTGTCCGGTAAGCTTCCCGCGTCGCATCGGTAACGGGTGCATCCGGATTGTTGACGGCATTGTCGGCAAATTTTCCAGGTGCCCAATAGTCGTAACGCAATCCGAGGAAGCCGATGATGCCTTTGTACTTGATTTCATCCTGCAAGAAGATGCCGCCCTGCGCCGGACGGGCAAGCCAAAGGTCGCTGCTTGCGCCCAAGCTTGTACTTGGCGTATAGGTCGTATCGTTCACGCGAATGGGTGCACCGACCCAAGGGCGGCTCACGTCAATCCACTGGTATTCTTGCTCCTTGTGCTCATGCCCGATCGAGACATAATGCACGCCCTTTTTGCTGGGGTGGGTGAATTTATACTTGAACGTGTATTCCTGCGCATGGTGGTTGTGCCATACCGTGCCGAGGCCTCCGTTGTTGTAGAGGCCGTTGCTTGGGTACACATAGGCAACGGAATCCCCTGGATTGAACACGCTGATCGGATTGGTCACGATGGAGGCTGGATCATACAATTGATCGACCGTGCTGTCGCGGAATGGGCGGCCGTTGGCATCGGCCTGCAAATAGGTGAAGAGACGGCCTGCCGTGATGTCCAATGTCCAGCTCGTATCCAACACGGTCTTGAAATTCAAAATCGTGAGGTTGCTTTGGTGGGTGTACACCGTGGCGTTGTCCAGCATGTCACGGTAGGCAAATGGAAAACCAGGTTGCATGATCGCGTCATTGCCGACCACCTGCAAAGTCCTTGAATTCTGGTTGATGTTGAGCGAATGCTGATTGGTCAAGGAAAACTTCATTCCCGGCCTGACGTTCCAACCCAACTTGACCGTGTTGGCCCAGCTGTTGCTTTGGCGCGGCGACCACATGGAATCGTTCACGCTGAATGCAGAGCTGTGCAACTGATTGGCATAATGCCCAAAGTAGTCGTCGCTCAAATCCATGTCGCCGCTTGCAAAGAAGGTCAATTTCTTCTTGGTGAATGGAATCGGACCGCTGATGGCAAGGCTGCCGACGTCGGTATTCCAGCTCATCGGTCCGTGGACCTTGAAACCCAAGTTGTCGCGCTGCCAACTGCCTTTCACTTGGAGGCGGTCCCCGCCTTCCTTGATTTTGGTATTGATCACGCCAGCGGTACCGTTGCCATATTCGGCATCGCCGCCGCCTGTCACCAAGTCGATTTCCTCCACCGAATTGGAACCCACCGACACGCCCATGCCCGTGCCCGCGAGCGGGTCACGCGCACTCACGCCTTCGACCAGATAACTCGTTTCATACACACGTCCACCACGAATCTGCAAGCCATCCGGAGTTTTGGAAACACCCGCTTGGTTTTCCAGAATCTCGGTTACGTTTCGGTAAGAGGTCTGCTCCAGATATTCGGCGCCGATCTTTGCGCCCGATTTTCCATCGTTTACGTCGATCAAATCCGCCTGACCCACGATCGTGATTCCGTCGATGACATTTCCGGCACCGAGTCCTGCATCGACCGTGGCGATTTCTCCGGCCTTCACGGTGATGCCCGTGAATTTCGTTGCGCCATATTCGTCCATGAAGACCACGACGGTATAGTCGCCCGGCTTCACGTTTTTGATTTCGAAATTGCCTTCGCCGTCGGTCAATGTACCATAGTAGGTACCGTCGACCGTCACCTTCGCAAATGGAAGGCCCTCCTTGGTCGCGGCATCATAGGCCTTTCCTTTGATCGTGCCATCCTGCGCCATCACCGATCCTGCCGATACCATCAGCAACAAAGTCAAGATCAACTGTCCAGCCCAACGTTGCATATCCTTACCAATTGAATTCATTCAGCAAAACCTGGTTAAAGAAATTTTGAAGGGCGACAGGGTCACCAAAGAGTTGATGCAATTCCACAGTGACAAGCACCAAATCGGTATCTCCATTGTTGTTGACGGAGCGTGCACAAACGGCATCCGGACCTACCCATCCGCCGGTGATTGTAAAGTTGCCGGTGTACATGGTCTCCGCAGTTGCCTTTACATACATGGGTGTCGCACGTCCCACGAAAATACTTGCCTCTAGTGTATCATAATTGGCAGCAAAACCTGCCGTCGGCATGACCTTGTTGCCCGTCGGGAGCCTTGCGCTTCCCCCGGAAGTTGAGACGCTGTCGAGCGGGGTGTATTCCTGCAAGACGGAACTGTTGTCGAATGTATTGGGGAAACTGCAGTTGATCAGAATTTTCCCACCTTGATTCAAATACCCCTGAATGGCGCCTGAGGCATTTTCCAACAAGGTCAATCCGGCATCGCTTCCATCGCCATACCAGAAAATGCGCGGGTAGAAATTGATGAACCTGCTGAAAGTCGGGGACCAAAGTCGCGGCACATTGACGCCGTTGGCGACGCGCAGGTCAATGCGGTCTGCATTCGGCTCCACCAAGTCGAGCGATTGTGCATAGACCTCCTCTGGGGAAGGTAGCGATCCACCGGGGTGGGCATCGATGACCAGCAAGTCCGAGCTTTTGCGTTTGACAAAAACGGTTTTGGATGTGTCGACCGTACTTTCGGAGCCTGCAATATCCCTTGCCTTCAGGTAAAAGACATTGTCACCCTCCAACAACAATCCGGAAACATTCCCTGGCAGCACCGTGGCCTCCGCGCCGGAAAGGGCAATCGCATTCGTGGCACCCATCGCAGCTGGATCATTGGGCACCAAAGTGAGCGTGCGCACATCCTTGGCCAAGGCAAACCAATTCCCGCCATTGACCTTGATGAAAACGCTGTCCACATTGTCGGCACCATCGAGGTCATCGACGCTCAAAAACAACGTCGTCACGATGAACGAAGTGTCTGGTAAGCCCTGGATACTGTCAAAAACCGCAGTGGGTGCCGAATTGCGAATAGGTACCAGCAAATAGGCCGGTGAGGGGTCCACATCCCCGAGATTGTCGATCGCCCGAACGTAGAATGTGATGTCGGTCGTATCGGTACCGACCGCAAGGTTGAATTTAAACGTGCTGTCTTGCACGTCCACCAGGGACCAATTGCTCCCATCGAGCGAAATCTCGTAACCGGTCACCCAGCCATCTTCATCCGCCCCAAACCAATTGAGCGTGACTTCGCTGCGCAAACGATCCTCGCCGACAAGCTGGATCGACTCGAGCGAGATATGCGTATCAGGTGCCACATTGGGCAGCTTCTCACCTTTGTTACAGGAGGCAAGCACCAATGTTAGGGCAAACAGGACGAATAGAATGTGTCGCTTCATCTTCATTAAGAAGCAGGCGGACATTCACCGAATGTCCCACCTGCAACAAATTTTCAATGCCCAGTACTACTGGACTTTTTGGATTTTGACAACCTCTACGAGGCCGCTGTTTTCGGAAGTCACTTTCACGAAGTAGTTGCCGGAAGCCAGGTTGGAAATGTCCACCAAGGTTTCGCCGCCTACTGCATCCAAAGCGATGGTCTGCATTGGGCGGCCCATGAGGTCATAGACCGTAGCCGTTGCGCCAGCTTGCAAACCTTCGAAGTCATAAGCCAAACGGAATTGGCCATAAACCGGATTTGGATAAGCCTTGACCGTTGCTTGAACGGTGCCGTCGACAGCTGTGATCATGTTCACGTCGGCATTGTTGCGTGGCAACAACTTGAAGTTGCCAAAGGTGTAGGCCAAGACACCGGTGATGTTGGTTACGACATCGCCATTGAAGACTTGGATCACGGGAACGTTCATGATGCCGTCGGTTGTAGCCCACATCGGATCATTGACATAGGAAACGTTCAACGAGGAGAATGTGCTGTTGGTCACGCGGCCGGTGAGGATACGCGTTCCATCGGTGTTGGTGAATACGTCTTTTCCGACGCGCCATTCGGCAAAGTTGCTCGGTGCATCAGGATTTTGATCGACAACGTACAAAGGCTGACCTGTGGTTGGGTGCTTCAGGTTGAGCAACATACCTTCATAAGGCTCGCTCGTGCCAATGCCCCATGTTGCAAAATTGCTAGGATCTTGATCCAAAGGTGTGATGCTGCCGGTGCCCAAAACCTGCACCGAGCTGATCTGCTCGATACGTGTGAAGTTGAAGCTTTCACGCACGGTACCTGTGACGCGCACTTTCTGACCGATGGTCAAGTTGGCCAATGAAGGGTTGTCGGTCACCATGATGCCTGCCCAAGCAAGCTCATTTTCTTGTTGGATGAAGACGAAGCCCAAGTTGGTGGCTTCAGCCGAAGCAGTCACGACACCATCAACCGTAACGTCCATGCCGACATAGCCGGAAGATGCGCTCGAAAAGGTGCTTGGAACAAACTGCACGTCGACGATGGTGGTGCCATTGTCACGGACAGTGTAGAAATAAGGATCTTGGCCAGAAGGCACGGCACGGTTGTAGCCGGTGTTGCTGGAGTCGTCGGTTGCACCAACATAGTATTTCACAAATGCACCGTCAGCCTGTGCAGGGATGTTGGCAGTCCAAGTACCGTTGGTATTGGTGCCGGTTGCGAGGGTCATCGGTGTGCTGGTGTAGCTGGTGTTACCCACGCCGACAGCGTAGAACAAGTTGGCGCTCGCCACAAATGCAGAGTTGTCGCTGATTTGGGCGGTCACGATCACAGGCTGTGCGCTCGTTGGTGTCACCAAGTTGCGGGTTACCGAGATGATGGATGGTGCGGTCGAATTGGCACCGTAGTCGCTGCGGCGGGTAGGGGAGATTTCGTAACCACGGCCGTTGCCGCCCATGCAGCCGTTGGGGCTGTGTGTGACCACGCCACGGATGTAGCCATAGGTATCGCCTACGTTAGGGGCGAGGAAGTTGCCAGCAGGTGCGCCATTGGGCAAACGCTGGGCAATGAATTTGTCGGTGATGTTGATCTTTTTGCCGGTACCGTCGACGACGGTAAAGCTGATGCGGGTACCGCCGCTGAATGGATCCACCGTGGCTACCGTTACATTCTGGATTTCAATGTATTGACCTTCCCAAGTTTCACCTGTGGTCACTTGCTGTATTTGTGAGTTGTCATTCAAGTCGCCGACGCTCACTACCGTAGGTGCAATCGTGTAGCCGGCGCCCAAAATGGTCACCGGCACGTTGTCCAACGGCACAATTTCAGATTCGCCTGGACCAAACTCAGTCACCACACCCGTCAAACGGATGGAGTCACCTTGCTCCAAGTTGGTCACGCCGATCAAGTTCGGATCAAAAAATCCGATGATATCGAGACCCGAAAAGTCGCCATAACCGTTGCGGATCCAGAATTGGAAGCTGTTGTTGTCGGTCAAGGCAGCCGAGTCAGGCTTCTGTACCAAAGTTCCGACGACCTGCACGGTGTCGCCAACAAGCGGTGAGGCTTCGATGCAAGCCTGTAGGTTCTGTGGAGTAACGGTTTGAATGTCTTGTATCGAAACAATAGGATACTGGGCAAACGCGGTTCCCCCAAAGCAGAGCAGGAGCGCGAAAAGTGGTAAAAGCTTTCTCATATTAATTACGTACTATTTTACGACTACAAATTTCCCTTTGAAGATCTTGCCGGAAGTCTTGTCCTTGACCGAGAACATATAAATGCCTCTAGCAATGATCTGATTGTCTTTTGACAGCAAGTCCCAAGCGTGTTCCCCGCCTGCAAACTTGGTGGTTTCCGTATCGGAGTAGGTTCCAAACCAGCGAATGTCGTCTCCAACATAGGCCTGCTCGTGGTTGAATTGGTCGACCAAGTCGCCTGCGACCGTGTAGATGCGCACTTCGCATTCGCTCGGGAGATTGGCAAACATGATCTTGCGGTCCTCTTCGAATGTGCTTGCACCTTCCCAACCTGCGCCTGCATAGTAGGGATTGGGATAGACGAATGGATCGCCGTTTTCGAAGCCGTCATTGCCCGGCTTGCCGGGGAATGCACGCACCATATTGGCCAACGGGCTCGATTCCAAGGACTCCAGGTTGTTGACTTTGTCGCCTTCGTCAAAGGCGGTAACGGCGATGGCATGTTGCCAGCCATTCTGCACCTTGTCAAATGTGTATTTGTAGTAGTATTTGGTGGTGTCGCCCGTAAATGTCACCGGTGCGCCCAAACGCACGCTCGTGAAGTCGGTGTCGTAAAACAGGGCATTGCCGGGTTTGTCGTAGGAAGCCGACAGTTTCAATTCCTTCGAAATGTCCACAACGTCCTTCACGTCAAACCCAACCGCTGTTTTGTAGATGCGATAGCCTTCAAAGTCAGCCTTGTTGCTGATCGGGTCGATCGAAGCTTCTGAGTTGTTGCTCCAATAAACATCGATCTGATGATTGTTGGGCACAATTTTGATCTTGGGAATCGAAGGCGGCGAAGGCAGGATGAAACGTGTGATCACGCCATTGTTGTCTTTGTCTTCCCCCGGATCCAAGATGCCGTTGAAGTTGCCGTCTTCACCATTGTAAGCACGTTGCGCCCACTGCGCGTTTTGAATCAAATTCGCTTTTTGCTCGTCGGTGTCCTCGGCAATGTAACGCCCGTCTTCGCGGCGCTTGGCGCAGATGATGGCATACGCGAGGTCGATCGACTCACCCGGAGCCAGGGTCGCGTAAGGACCCACGCTCATCAGGTAGGTACGGTTGCTCGCTGCCTTGAGCGAAGGTCGGATCTGCGTTTCCCAGTCCTGCTGCGGGGGGGCGAAATAATTCAACCCGCTGTACATCTTGGCATAGCGGGCATTGTCGTCTTGCGGGAAAAAGTAAATCGGGTCGTTGCTGTTGTTGAATTGCCAGGTGGTATAGTGGCCTCTCAGAAACGGATTCAATTGCGGGTGTTGAAACCCGAATTTGTTTTCGGAGCCCAAAAACTTGGTGCCGATATAGCTTTGGGTGTAGAGTGTATCTCCCTTGGCGTCAAACTCATAGGCGAGATGAAGGGTGTCGATGTAGCCGTTGCCGCCTTTGTTGAAGAATGCGGATCCGCCCGGTTGTGTAATGTTCACATTGCGCACCACTGCATCCGTCCAATAGCCAAGGTAAAGACTGTCGAGGGTGTTGCTGCTGTTGTTGGTGATGCGGAAGTTGAGGATGACGAAGAAGTTGGCGAAGGCGTAGTTCCAGTTGTAGGTTTCCATGTGCACGCTCACGCCCAAGGGGTTGAGGTGATCGAGGATTTGAATGCTGGTTCCCGGAACGAACACCGACGAATCTGAAAAGTCGGCTACAAGATCTTGGTGGGAAATTGCTGCAGGATCATAGTTGGGCGAATCATAGAGCGAAGAGCGCTCCCGCAACGTGGAACCTACTGCTGCCGAAAATTCATAGCCCGATCGGCCGGTGGTATAACCTGTCGACGCATCGACAGCACCTGTGGTCACTGCAACGGTTGAGTTGTTGATGCGTGCCCCGATCCAAAGTCCGCCATCAAACAAGTGCTCGATACCGGTGCCACGCGGATATTCGCAGGATGGAAAGCCTTGGACGTCAAAAGATCCGTTGAAGGAGTTCCCAATGACCCCAAAGTTGTTCACGGTCAGACCAACATTGCCGGCCGACGTAAAATTCTCATCAAATGATGACTGCCCGATCAAGCAACCGACAATGCAAATGCCTGAAAGTGAAAGCAACAGTTTTCTCATGCGGGGTGCAATTTACGAGGATTCGTCCAAAGCCCATGCAGATGGAGATTACTATTTTATAAACTTTACATGCAACCGGGTTTCTTCCGGAATCGGCCCTCAGCAGCAAATCAGGCAGGTTTCGGTTTCCATCGGCTCGGTTTTCTCAAACATTTGCAGCCAAAGTGGAAAATCATTGCCGATTCTGCTGCACATTTCCACGCCGAAACCAGAAAAACAAGGCCAATCCGACACCAAACAAGGCAGCCGCAGCGCTTGCAAGCTCCACTTTTGCCGCGAGGCCATTCAGCACAAAGACGCCGGAGATCACCACGTAAACCAAGGGCGTAATGGGATATCCCGGAACCTTAAATCCTTCGAATTTCCGACCTGCTTTTTTGTCGCGCCAACGGAAAATGTACACCGCCGCTGCAGCCATCACCAAAAACACCGCCTCGGTATAGGTCACGTAGTCCACGAGGTTGCCAAACGTGCCCCAAAGAAACAGCAAAATGATGGCCCAGCCGCTTTGGACCCCGATGGCAAATGCCGGGGTTCCCGTCTTCGGATGAATCTTGGCCAGGGCCGGAAAGAAGATTCCATCCGCTGCCATCGCGAAATAGATGCGCGGTGCACTCATCGTGTAGATCAAAATCGATCCCGCGACGGAAATACAAACCAATCCAGCGAGCAATTTTCCACCGACTTCGCCAAACACGACGGTCATCATGTCTGCCGCCACGCCCTTGGAGGCGATGATGTCTTGCAGCGGCAAAGCCCGCAAATAGGCCCAATTGACCATGACGTAGGCCGCCATCACGCCCAATACGCCCAGGAGCATGGCACCGCCCATACGCTTTCGTGCATCGCCCATTTCTCCGGAAAGGTAGGTCAAGTGATGCCATCCGCCATACGACCAGTACACCCCGACCAATCCCAACAACATCGGACTCAGCGAATCCCAGCCCAATTCGGGCCAGGACCAATCGACTGCCACGGGCGTACGCACGAAGGCCAATCCGGCGACAATCAGGCCGACAATCCCCATCACTTTTAATGCGGTTACCAAACCCGCAATCTGCCTTCCCAAGCTGAATCCGCCGATATTGACGGCCGTGCAGGCCACGATCAGCCCTACGGCCACCATTTTCTGCGCCGCATCCTCCATCGGGAAAAACACGCTCAGAAAACTTGAAAATACCAGCCCCAAGCCGGCAATCGCCCCGCTCGTGACGGCCATGAGCACCACCCAGCCAAATAAAAATGCCGCCAAACTGCCGTAGGCTTCTTTCAGGTACACATACACACCGCCCGCCTGCGGAAACCGCGCGGCCAATTCGCCGTAACTCAAAGCCCCCGACAAGGTGATCAATCCGCCGAGAATCCAGACGGGAAGCAACATGCCGGCATGGGGGATCGCCTTGGCAACGCCCGTAGGATTGATAAATATCCCCGAACCGATACAACTGCCCATGACGAGCAGCACCAGCAGGTAAAAACGTGTTTGTTTCGGGGATCCGGACATCTCTACTTTTCGGAAGTTTTCTAATCGCAACGCAACACCGCCCTCGACGACTGCCAAGGGCGGTACAAAATCCGAAAAAACTTTTGATTTCCGCAGGAATCCCGAGACGGTCCTCAATGGAAACGTCCTTGGATGGAAGAACTTCCGCCCAAAATACTATTGAACGACCAAGCGCGCAGTCTTGGCCAATCCGTCATCGGTGACGCGCACGAGGTAATTTCCTTGCGCAAGTTCCTCGATTTCAAGCTCATAGCCTGCGCCAGAAACTTGTGTCCGAACCGAGGCCACACGTCCCAGCAAGTCCACAACCTCGACCGTGGCATCCTCCAGGAATTGACCAAAGACCAATTTCACGCGACCATTCGCTGGATTGGGTTGCAAGCGCAAGGTCCATGGCGTAAGGCCTTCCTCGGCGGCGATCGGCACCACAATCGCATAACGGAGGAGCAAAATCGTAGCGGGCGGCAGAATGAATTCCCCATTTCCATTGCGGGAAACCGGGGCCGTCAAAATATCCTCCGCGACTTGATTGGCTGCATACAAGAGCGTAGAATCGACCAAGGTATAGCCACTGAGGCCATTCACGGCATAGTTGAGGGTATTGACCGTGTCGCGGTTGATGGCCACGAGGCAAACCGTATCCTTGGCTGCATTGGCAAAGGCGGAAGCTCGCAATGAATACGGAACGCCATCGAATGCCGGCGGCGAGGTAGTCACCACATCGACGACATTGGGCAGAAAATAGGGCGTGAGGATCTTGTACATCTCCGCGACCGGCATGACGGTGTAGTTGCCCGGCGAATTTAACCTGACGGGTCTCCAAACAGCTTGGACGTTGCCAAAGGTCCAGTGGTTGGCGCGCTCGATCTCGTCGAGCTGACTCAACAGCAACAGGGCATCGGTGGTAAAGGAGGCACCTTTCCAGGCCATGGCCGATTGGATGTTGGGGGCGTTTACATTGGTAATCGCATGGCTAAAATCTCCAAGGATGACTTTCAGCCCGACCACGCGGGCGGAATCCAAAAGACTTTTTAATTGGTTTTCGACGGCGGTCAAGTTGGTGCCGGGTTGAAAAAAGTGGGGCGAAACGCCGTAGATGGGCACCTGTTGCCGCACGAGGCGCCGCGACATCTTGTTCCAGGCCGAGTTGGCAGCCCCCAATGTCGGCAAGGTGATATGAATGGAAGGGTCACGTGCGATCATGCTGTCCACAATCGGCTTGACCAGTTGCCAGTAGCCCGCCGTGTCTTGGTTAAATTCGTTGTCGGTCCAAGGCTCGTTGCCGATGTTCCATGTGCGGATGCCATAAGGCGCGTAGTGGCCGTTGGAGTCGCGCTTGGCCGCCCAGTCGATGCCGCCTCCCCAATTGGTGCCGTCGGCCGGACCGTTGGCATACTCCACCCAATCGGCTGCAGATTTGGCTGGAAAGGGAATGCGCTGACGGTTTTGCTCGACCGAATCGTAGGTCACCAACGTGTCGTAGATGCCGACCATGATCTGCACGTCTTCGCCCGTCAAGCCCTTGCCTTCGACATAGGCCATGAACTCGTCAAAGCCAAAATCCATCGGCTGCGTCGGACCCAATGGTCCCAAGATGTTTTGATTGGGCCGTGGTCCTGGACCGATCGCCTTTTGCCATTGAAAACCGACCATCATCGCATTTCCGGGTAGCGGATGCCATTGATCGGGAAGTCAGCAAATTTTGTGTCGAGGTCGGAAAGCAGGTTCCCGGCAGTGTCAAAATAGCCGACCGGGTCAGTAGTTCCCATCATTCCTGTGCGGCCAT
Organism: Bacteroidota bacterium; assembly: GCA_016718825.1. Lineage (NCBI taxonomy): Bacteria > Pseudomonadati > Bacteroidota > Bacteroidota bacterium. The sequence goes on from JADKCL010000001.1 coordinate 401,951, forward strand.
CGAAGGTCACGCCCAGCAAAGCTTTCGCATGTCGTTGATGCACCACCGCCGTGTCCACCGTCGAAATGGCGTTTTGTGCGGCGAGTTGGAAGGAAAAAAATGCAAGCAGGAGCAAGAAAAATGTCTTTTGAATCGTGTACATCATGGGATGACCAAAGTTTTTGCAAGAAGATCTGCGCCTGATTCCCGGGAACAGGCAAATTCAATTTCAGCAACAACCAATTTTGTTGCTCGGGATTCTTAGAATTCGGTTGATTTCATTATTCCCCTGTTTTGTTCGTTTATTTGAAGCTGCGGAAACACCCGCAAAACGCATGGCCCAAATTTCAATTGCAACGTTTTCCCGCCGCCTTCCGGACCTTGGCTTGGTCGTGGCGGGGACGGTTTTGCTGTGTTTGGCTGCGTTTTGGAACGGTTTTCCGCTGGTCTATTCCGATACGGGCGCTTATCTGGCGTCGGCATTCGAAGGGAAAGTTCCGCTTGCAAGACCGATTGGTTATGGCTTGTTCATAAGGTACACCGCGCTGGGCGGGAACATTTGGCTGCCGCTGATCGCCCAATCGCTCCTCTTTTCCTGGTTGCTGCTGCGCACGGTTCGGGTTCTGTTGCCTTCGAATGCGCGACTGGGTTATGCGGTTGCCTTGACCGTCATCGTCGGACTGACCGGCATGGGTTGGTATGCCAGCCAATTGATGCCCGACGTGTTTGTTGGCTTGGTCGTTTTGGGATTTTTTCTCCTGCTGTTTGATCGCGAATTGGGCCTTGCCGGCAAGTTGGCGGTTGCATTTTCCCTGTTTCTGTTTTGCTTCAGCCATTACAGCCACGCGGCCTTGCTGCTCGGTCTCGTTGGAGCGATTACAACATGGGCCTTCGTGCAAAAACTGCGCAAACGAAAAATGCCTTTCGGATTTGGAAGCATCGTCTGGGCATTGCTGCCAGCCGCATTCGCAGTCCTCTCCTTTTATTATGTGAATTACAACAACGGCTTTGGTTGGCGGATGACGCGTTCCTCGCATATTTTCACCATGGCCCGCCTCTCGGAAACAGGATTGTTGCGTGACTATTTGCACGAAACCTGTGCGGAAAAACAATGGCCGCTTTGTCCCTACGCAGATTCGCTACCCGCCACTGCCGCCGAATTCATCTGGGAAGACGATTCGCCCTTCAAAAAAACAGGCTATTGGGAAAATTCACGAGAAGGCTACGATTCCTTGTTGAATGACTTCTTCAGCCGGGGAAAGTACCTCAAGGGCTATGCAAAGGAGGCCACCAAAGCCGGCTATGCCCAAATGTTTGCCCTTTCCGTCGGCGAAGGAATCACACCCTACAACGAATCCAGTTCTCCCTACAAGTTTTTTGAACGAGCCAAGCCCGAGGATGTGCCCGCCTATCTCGCTTCGAAGCAATTTGAGCGGGAATTTTCCTTCGAATGGGAAATCAAAGCGCTTTGGGCAACGATGATTTTGTCTTTGCTGGTCATTCTGGGAATTCTGATCCTCAAAGGCCGCGCCATCTCAGCCAATTTGATCTGGTTTGCTGCCATTTCCTGCTTGAGTTATGCGGCGAATGCAGTTTTGACCGGCGCCTTGGCCAATGTCTATTCACGTCTCCAATCCCGGATCGCCTGGCTGATTCCTTTGGTGGCTTGTATGCTGATCGTTTCGCTCCTTCGAAAACCGCAAAAATCAAGTCAGAACTGACCTTTCTGCGGGTCCTCGACCTAAAACATTCCTCAATCCCCGCTCACCAATCCAAATCCATCGCCTTTGCGTTTGACCCTGTACACCGCTTTTCCCTCAGCAATCACTTCTCCCGTGGATTCGTGAAAAGCCTTCATGCGCGTCACGATGATCGCGCTGCCGCTGCGCACGATTTCGCCTTCGGCAATCACGTTGTCGGGTTTGGCCGGTTCCAAATAATCCACCCGGATGTCGATCGAAGAGATCATGTCGTCAGGGCCGGTAAGTGTGGTGATGGCAGCGGCACCGCCCGCTGAGTCCAAAAGACAGGCGATAATGCCGCCGTGCATCCGGTTGCTCCGCGGATCGCCCTCCAATTCGGGGCGGTAAGGCAGGTACAACTGCGCCCAACCCGGCTTGACGTCGCGCAGGCTGATGCCGAGGAACTTGTGAACGGGGATCATCTCATCGATGACCTGCGCCATGATTTTTTTCAGGTGTTCTTCCATGCAAGGGCAGGGTTTGAAAAAGTAACATGTAAAAGGCAAGCATGTCTTCGCAGGCTGCCACCGAAATCCGTTCGTTGGTGTTGTGAATGCGCCCGCCCTCGTCTTTGTGCACACAAAACGGGGAAAACCGGAAGAGATTTTCGCTCAAGGGGATGAAGTGTTTGCTGTCCGTGCCCGCGGGCATGAGCGCGGGCGACAAAATTGCCGTCGGATAGATATCGGTGATCGTTTCGCCGAGCATGGCAAACTCTTGACTTTGGTGACTCGTGACCGGCGAGGGCTCGGTCGGATCCTCCATCACGGTGATTTCGACGCCGGGATCGTTGATCGTCTTACGGATATGCTCCACCACGGAGGCGATGCTGTCGCCGGGCATGATGCGCACATTCAAAACCACCGTCGCCTCCTTGGGCAAAACATTCGATTTGAGTCCGCCGTTGATGATCGTCGGCGAAATTTTGGTGCGGATGATGGCATCGGTCAGTGGATCCTTGGCAAGCGCATGAAGAATCTGCTTGCGCAGCAAGCGGGCATTCTTCATGGCAAACTGCGTTTTTTTGTCCATCAACGGCGACACGTTGCGCAGGCTTTCCATGACCAAGGGCAACAGCCGCTCTTCCATCGGATTTTTTGCCAACCGGTCCAAGGCCATGGCGAGTTTGCCGATCACGGTCTCAAACGGCGGCGTCGCCGAATGCCCGCCATTTCCCAGAACTTTGAGTTGGATGTTGGCATGGCCTTTTTCGGCCATTGCGACCAAGGCGATCGGTGGATCCGTTTCTTTGAATGCCCCTTTGATCACGCCCAATCCCTCGTCGAGCACCCAGTCCAGCCGGATGTTCTCTGCCCCTAACCGACGCGCAATCCGGGAGGCACCTTGATTGCCGCCCACTTCTTCGTCATGTCCAAAGGCAAAGTAAATTGTCGACTCGGGCCGAAATCCCGCAGCGATCAGCCGCTCGGCAGCCTCCAATTGGCAGACGATGAGACTTTTTGTATCAAGTGCGCCGCGTCCCCAGATATAGCCGTCGGCAATTTCGCCCGAAAATGGCGGGTAGGTCCAGCCTTCGCCGTTTTCGCTCTCGACGGGGACCACATCTTGGTGGGCATAAAACATGACAGGAAGATTTTCCGGCTTGCGGCCTTCCCAACGAAACAAGAGGGAATGGCCCCCGATCACCTCGGGTTTGCATTCGGCGTTGACCTTTGGAAATGCTACACGCAAGAAATTGGCCAGCGCATCAAAGGCTTTCCAATCTGTTTTCAGGGAATCGGTATAGGAAATCGTCGGAAATCGCAGTGAAATCGCGATTTTTTCGTGAAGGGCAAGGCTGTCTTCACCGCCGGCACGCAAGAAAAGGGGGGCAAAAGCAAGCACCACGGCAAGGGTTGCCGTCCAATGCCTAGCCTTCCACATGATAAGATTTGAGTTCCAGGCAGACTTCGCCCTTTTCGTATTTCACCAATCCAACGCCCTTTGCAAAGTACTGATACTGAACTTCAGTGGTCATCGTCTCCTCGTTGACGTGGTAACTTTCGACCCTGATTTTCATACAATCCTTGAATGTGCCAGCCGGTACCACCACATCTACCTTTTGCTCGGTGGTGAAAACGGAAAAATGGTTTCCAGCCTTCCAAATCGCATAAAGCACATCTCCAGGCTGACTTGCATTGTTGTAAATCAGCTGAAACGAGCGCGGATTGTCAGGATCGACCGAATGCAATTCCCTTTCGTTTCCGGCAATGACGGTCGACAAAAACGACTTGTCTTTGCAGAAATAAGTGCTGTCCAGCGCTTCGTTGTAGTAGGAGCCGCTGATTTCCGGATTTTCGAGGAAGTAATAATCCAGGCCATTGACCTCGATTTTGCGCACGTTGTAGCGGTAGGTATCGTGCTTGGTTCCACTGGATTTGTATTCGTAGGCGGAACCCTCGACGAGTGGAAAATGGTCGTCTTTCAGCGATGGCGCGGCTTCGGAATTGGCAGGATTGGGTTTGCGGCGACCGTTGGTGGCTTCGTAGTACTCTACTTCGGACTTTTTGCCATCGTTGCGGTCAAAAGCTACGGCATAAAGAAAGCCACGGGAGGCGTGCATGGCCAAAGTTGCCATGGCGACTGCCATTTCTTCCCAATCTTGCTCGCCAGCGATGGCGTCGATGTCCAGAAGCATGACACCTTCGCTACGGAAGCTGTCTTGCAGACCCATTGCATCTGCGCCGCTTGCCTCAGATTGATTTTCGGCCATGGCACGCTCAAGGGCAGCTTGGTCCCTGAATTGAAAAATGCCTTTGTATGTCTGCCTGAAGCCCATTCTGATTCAAATTTTACGTTTTTCGCCTCCTGCAAATACCACACGGAAACTCGAAGCTAAATTGAGGTATTCATTGGAAAGGTGCAAGCAATTCGAATTGTCAAAGTCGTTAAAAATCGATCTTGCATTCTTGCCTTCTGTTTTACATTTTCAGGCTTGGATCCATGGGCGCCACGGCCTATGGTATTACACAGATTATGAATGTATTATGATTCGAAACTTGTCCTCCTTTTTCCTGACAATCACCTTGGTTTGCTTGGGATCCGCCATGCAGAAGACCCCATCTGTACAAACCGTGAGTTATTACATTCTCGGAACAAGTGGCGGTGTCTACAAAAACAACGCAAAAATTGACAGTGGTTATGAGGCTTTGGCCATCGCAGCTTCGGGGAATGACTATTTTATCTTGGGCACCGGTGGCGGTGTGTACAAAAACAACGTCAAGATCGCCTCAGGATATGAGGCTGTAGACATTGCGGCCGATGAGACGGGTTGGTACGTGCTCGGTGTAAGTGGCGGGGTTTACAAAAATGATGCAAAAATCGACTCCGACTATGAGGGTATCGCCATCGATGCCTATGGGGGTCATTATTATGTGCTCACTGCCGGTGGCAACGTTTACAAGGACGGCGCCAAAATCGACAGTGGATACCAGGGAATCGACATTGCCGTGGATGCTACCGGTTACTACGTGCTGGGAACGAGCGGCGGAGTGTATAAAAACAATGCAAAAATTGACAGCGGCTATGAAGCCCTTGCCATTGACGCCGCAGATGGACACTATTACATCCTGGGAAGTGGCGGAGGCGTGTACAAAGACAATGCAAAGATTGACAGTGGCTACGAGGGGATTGATATTGCCGTAGCAGCGGAATAGGACTTTGCCATTCATCCCTGAAGGCTGATCCAAGTATCCTTTTGAGTGGCGAATCCCAGCCTATTTGGGTGCGTCAGCTCCACAATACTGTTTGCGCATCGTTTCGCCTTCGTAGTTGCCGCCGTCGGCAGCGACCTTCAAGTCTGCACAGCCTTTTTCAATTTGCCCTGAATTGATCAGGGCCACACCGCGGTAATAGTAAAATGCCGGATTGTCAGGCTGCATCTCGATTGCCCTTGACATCCATACGACACCTTCAGGGGCCTGTCCTGTATTGGTGAGAATGATTCCTTTGTAAGCAATGGCTCCCAGGTAAGTTGAATCCAACGACAATGCTTTGTCGATATCTTTGAGCGCGGTGGCATAGTCGCCCATGCCGATGTAGGTATACCCCCGGTTCAGGAAGCTCACCTTGTCGTCGGGCATGAGTTCGATGGCTTTGTTGAAGTCACTGATCGCGGTTTTGTTGTCTCCGAGCTTCGAATTGTAATACCCGCGGTTGGTCCATGCGAAGTGGCTTTTGGGATCTGCCTTGACGGCTTTGTTGAGGTAGTCGAGCGCGAGGAGGTCGTCGCCCATGTTGCCTTCGTTCACGCCGAGGTAGGCGTAGGACTCCCCGACGTTGTAGCCACATTCGACTGCGTAGAGGAAGTCTGCCTTGGCTGACGGGAAAATTCCTTGGATATAATTGGCAAAGCCGCGGTCAAAAGCATAGGAGCCGATCGTGTCGCGGGGCGCATTGGCTTTTTTGGCGATGTCAATGGCTTTGGTGAAATCGGCCATGCAAAGGTCCCACTTTCCTTGTTGCATCCTGGCGTTCGCGAGCCCGTTCCAGGCGCCGGCATGGGTAGCGTCTTCCTTGACGATGGCTTGAAAGGCGGCCTCGGCCTCAACGAACTTCTGCTCGGAGAGCAATTGATTGGCCTTGGCCATTTTGTCTTGGCCTGAGCAAGCGCTGAGTGTCGTCAGCATCAACACAATGGAAAACAGCAGCTTCATACAGCTCAAATTTTATTTCAACCGAATGTCGGAATTCATCGTGGCGTTGCCATCGAGCAAATCTTTCAAATTGTTTTCGATTGTCACGGTCTTCTTGTCGGCACCTACCAAGGCAGCATCGTTGCCCTTGACCTTCTTTACTGCGGTCGGGAAGGTGTATTTGACGTTGTATTTGGCGTCTTTGAACATCATCATCGCCATCTCGGCGTATTGCTTTTGTTCTTCGTCTTCGTCCTCTTTTGGGTCCATTTTCATGTCGAGCTTCCGGCTGAACTTTTTGCCTTTGTAGCTGAAGGTGTTTTCCTTCTCCGTTTCGCCGGATTCTTCTTCACCCATTCCCAATGCTCCACCCATGCCAAAATCCGTGCCACGTGCGACTTGGGCAGCGTTTAAGGCATCCATGTCTTTGAATTCGAAGGAATAGCCGATTTGTTTCTTTTCCTTGTCGTTGAGGTTTTGCACGTTGGTGATTCCAGGCAACGTTTTGAGCATTTGGTAGGTTTCATTTTCGGCAAACATTTCGTCCATGGACTTGTCACCGCCGCCCTCCCCTGTGGAGTCGAGCGCGGAGCCAAATGCAGCCATCATGTCTACCATTTTGGAAACGTCCACAATCATCGTGGCTTTGCCTGAGCCATCGGCGTTGAATTCGTATTCTTCAAAAATATCAAAACAGGAAGAGGTGCCGATCGCGATGGTGAGAAGGGCGAAGCCAAAGAAAATTTTGAAATACTTGCGCATGTAATTTTTGCCAGGGGCGGTAATGAGTGTGCAAGTTATGGAATGTAAGCCGAAAATGGCTAACCCCGGTGGCTTTTTTGTAGCCGAATCCTATTTCGTCAAGGCCCAAATCCACTTGCCTTCCAGGTCGATATAACCGATGGCATCATCGTCTTCGACCTGTATCAAATCGCCCATTCGTCGCACAGTATCGTATTTTGCATCGAGCAAAACCTTGCCATTTCCATCTACCACGCCGATGCTCCGGCGCATCATGGCTGAGGCGAGACCTTGACTGAAATTGCCGATGGCATCGTACTTGCAAGGTGTCATGACTGCCCCAAACGTGTTGATCAAGCCCCATTTGGTGCCCATTTGCACCGAAATGATGCCTTCCTGCCGGAATCCGACCCCATCATATTCGCAGTCGATCACCCGCGTACCGTTCTGATTCACAAACCCCCAACCCAATCCCGAGACAAACACGGCTGCACGACCATCCTTGAAATCGGTCACTTTGTCATAAACCAACGGCACGGCAATCTCTCCGGAAGGATCAATAAATCCCCATTTATTGCCCACTCTGACCGCGGCCCGGTTTTCTGTGAAGGCATTGACTTTCAGGAATTCGGGTTTGATGATGACCGCCCCCGACGTATCAATGAACCCCCATTTTCCCTGGACAAAGATCGCAGCACGTCCACAAGCAAAATCCCCGGCATTGGCGAATTGGTCTTCAATCCGGGTAATGCCTTTGGCATCCATATAGCCATATTCCAATCCGCTTTTGAACCTTGATAGGCCTTCACTGAAGTCGCCAATCTCCTTGTAATGGGGTCGCACCAAAAACTCGCCCTTGGGATTGATCAGGCCAAACTGTCCCTTTTCCTGGATCACGGCCACGCTGTCTTTGAAGCTGCCGATGCGGTAATAGTTGGGCTGCACCGCCCAATTTCCCTTCCGATCGATGAGTCCAAAGACGCCCTTGCGCTTGGCGGGGGCAAGCCCCTCGCTGAAATCACCTACCGCTGAAAAGGCCGGCTTGATTTCCATCTGCCCATCAAGCCCGATGAATCCGAAAAATTTCTCCGTTTGCACCCAAGCCAATCCCTCCTTGAAATCTCCTGCACGTAGGTATTTCTGCGGCGTCAATACATTGCCCACACTGTCGATATAGCCCCATGCGCGGTTGTCACGCACGCGGGCACGCCCTTCGTGAAAGTCGCCGACGGCACCGTATTGCGGCGGAATGACCACCTCGCCTTGCAAATTGGCATAGCCCCATTTTTGGCCTTCCCGGATTTTGACAAGGCCCTCGCTGAATTGCCCGACCTCTGCAAATCGGGGCTGAATGAAAATTTCGCCCTTTTGATCGATGAAGCCGTAGGCAGTGCGGTCTTCGCCGACCGCAAACAGGATGCGGTCATTGACGCTAAACAATCGCTCGATGAAATCAAACTTTGGTTCCACGACAATGGCAAATGTCTTATTGACTGCCCCCCATTTGCCCTTCTGCTTGATACGGGCAATATTCCCGTCAAAATCCAAGGCCGATTCATACTCTACGGGTTTGAGCCATTTGCCGCGCGTATCGATATATCCCCATTTGCCGCCGCGACAATATTGATAATTGGTTTTGATCTCATTGCTGAAAACGTCGCGCGATTGGTCAGAGAGAATGGTATCAATCGCAACGCTTTTGCTCCATTCGATGCGCCCGCCCAAATTGATACGGGCAATGCTGTCACAAAACGGGCCGATAAAGGCGGCATTCTCAAAGGTTGCCGTTTTCCCATCCATGGAAAGGAGCGCATACCGGCCCGAACCCGCATAGATCACCCTTGCCATGGGGCTAATCCTCCAATCGCTGGAAAACACCTTTTCAAACAAGGGTTCGGAAAGCGTGCGACCCGTGGTGTGGTCCACAAGACCCCAAGCAAAGTCTTCCGAACCCTTGATTTTTGCCTTTACCAAGGTGTATTTCGTTCCTGGCACCACCTCGATTGCCGGGTAAGTCGGATCGATCATCACACGTCCCGTGCGGTTGTCGCGTAAGCCCCAGAGGTTGCGTGCAGTGGAGACAAACCAACCCAGTGTGGAATTTCCCGCAATGGAGAGCAAGTCCACCTCCTCATCTTCCTTTTCCTTGATGATGACGATGCGCTTGACCTTGGAAGAGTGCCCGTTTTCATCAAAATAGGAAAAGGTCCAATCCTCACCGAGTCGCGCTTTGGCGGCTTGCAGGTAGATTTTTACATCATCGTATTGCGGCGGAATCAACCATTGCCCTTCCACATTGATCATACCCCATCGACCCTTCAGCTTGGCGCGTGCCACCTTGGATGCAGTGAAGTTCCCGAGCGAATCAAAGGAGATGAATTTGCGGACCTGACCATCTGTTGCATACCATTTGAGATAGTTTCCATTTCGGGCGAGAATCGTGGAATCATTGGCCATCAAGCAATTGTCATATTTGACCGGCACAATTTCCGTACCAGCCCGGTTGACTGCGCCCGAAGCTGCATTCGCCTTCACGAGGCAAAAGTCCTTTTGGAAAAGGGCCACTTCCGTGAACATGTCGCGGGTAATGACGCGCTCGGAGGTATCTGCCAATCCGGTGTAATCCTTGATTTTGTAGGTCACCCAATGGTAGGGATTTACCCAAAGAAAGGTATGGATGGGTTGGTTCAGGATTTTACCTGTGCTGTCCATCAGCCCTAAAAACAGGCCTTTTTGGTAGGCGACATAACTTAGACCGGCGTCCTTGAAGCCATCATGGGTCGGCTCCACGATGAGCTTGCCACGGTTGTCGAGCAAACCCCACAGCTTGCCGCTGCGCATGGCAATATGCGTCGGGGAAATGCGTTCCAGCTTTTCGTACTTGGGCTCGACGATCATCCTTCCGAGGGCGAGGTCATACAAACCCCAGCCTTTGTCACCTTCGACGTACACTTCGTTTCCGAGGCCATACATGATCCGCTTGAATTGGGCAGGGAGCAGCTCGGTGGCCGTGGTGTCCACGATGCCCCAAAGTCCGCCTTCGCAGTCTTCGTAACCGCATTTGCCTCCAACATTTACGCGTGCATGCCCCTTGTCATTGAATTCGGCGATCAGTTGAAAGGTCGGCGCAATGGTTTGGTCGAGCAAACGGTTCATGATTCCCCATTTTCCGCCTTCGCAGTCCTCTCCGGTACATTCTCCGCCGAGATTGGTGAGAATGACGTCGTTGGAGATGCATTTGAGATAGGAATAAGACGGCTCGATCAAGGTTCTGCCTCCTGAATCCACGAGGCCATATTTGCCGTCCAATACCACCACTGCTTGCCTGTCCATGATCCTGGCAATGGCGTTGTATTTGGGTTCGGCAAGCATCTTTCCATTTGGGTCGATGATGCCCCAGAGCCTCCCGGACTTGACCGGCAGCATCTGCCCAAATGCGGTCATTGACAGGATTATCACCAAAACGTGGACTGCGATATGTCGATGCAGGTGGATCAAGGTGGTGAATGATTGAGCTTGGGAAAAAGCTTAAAGGTAAAGGTAAGCAAGTCGAGGTGGTTTGTCATAAAAATGCCCCAGATTCCAATCAGGAACCTGGGGCATTCCGAGTCAGGTTCAAACACCAAGTATCAAGCGGAGGTCGGCTGCCGAATGCACTTCGGTTTCCTTGGCCTCAAACACGACCTTCTGTTGCATTGATTTTGACTTGTTCAGCAGACTTTTGAAACCCGCAGGTCCAAATACAGCCACTTTTGAGCCAGGGATCACCACAACAAGATAGTTATCGTCAGATGGATTGAATTTGAGCAGCACGTTTTCGGTTGGCGTCAACGTCATCACAGCGCGGTTGTTGCCGGTGATATGGTACACCACGGTATTGCTGGCATTCACGTAGCTGTTTTCGGGAAACTCGAATTTGGTATTGTAGCTGACCGCGTCTTTTGAACCATAGAACCGGTCACAGTTGTAGATGCCAAACCCTGAGATGGAGAAGCTGCGGTAGACGTCGGCTTGGGTACCGAGACGATCTTGTTCCTGTGCCCGCTCCATGACCATTTTGTCATAAGCCGCTTTCTTTTCCTTGAAGCGTTTCATGCCTTTTTCGTAGTCCTCGTCCTCCAAAATCGGTTTCACGTTGACGGAAAGGGTGGCTTTTGACTTGCGCTTGAGGGTAATCTTGTAGCGCAAACCTTCGCTGTCCAATTCATCCAAGGTGGCATCGTTCCAGACATGGCTGTGGATCTTGTCCTCCAACTTTGCGTATGCCGCCTTGTCTTCTGCCATCCAGCGCACTTCCTTGTAGGGACGGAGTTCTGGGAATTCATCGTAGTCGACATTGAACATCACCTCTCCGTCTTGCTCGACACCTTTTTCACCTTTGACGGGAGGGCGGGGTACGGAGGCCATTTGACCTGAGCCTTCCAAATCCTTACCAGGCTTTGAAGCCTTTTTGGCGGGATTTGCCTCAGTCGTCGGCTTTCCAATGTCTTTCCAGCCCGCTTTGGGATCGAGGAAGTAGAGATTGTAGTCGTCTTCGGGGGTGAAGGATGCCATGCGCACGTCGATTTCCTTGCCTTGGGCAATGTAGACGGGAGACTCGCCTTGTTTACCGAGGATTTCCATCATTCCGGCAGTCTGGAAGTTTTCCTGGGCACCGTTTTCATTGTACTTCATCGTGATGCCACTCAAGATGATGTCTTCGGCGTCATGGAATTCGCGGTATTTGATTTGAACGTCGCCGGTGACCGGCTTGCCTTGTGCATCGACAAAGGTGCCGGGGTCCACGGTGAGCACGGTTCCGCTTGGGGCGGTCCAAGTGCCGCCGTTGTCGGCGCTGACGGTGAATCCGAGGTAGGGGACGTTGGTCTCCGGCATCGGCGGGGTCACTACCGGCGAAGCCTCGTAGAGATACTCTGCCTGTGAGGTAAGTGCAGCATTGTCGTCGGCACCCTGCGGAACGACCGCCGTCATTTTGCTCGGATCCTTGCCATCTTGGTTACCGTTGGTGGCAACGAAGTAGATGCCGGTACCGACGATGGCGGTGATCGTCGTCACGAGGGCGATCTTCCAGCCCAGCGCGATCTTGGCGAGGCCAGACTTTGCTGCGGTTGAGGCACCTGCGGCAGAGGAGCCGGCAGCTGCTGCGGCCTGCTGTGCGAGTCCTGTTTGAATATTGTTCCAAACCTGATTGCTCGGAACCTGGGAGTCAAACTTGTCCCTGTTGTTCTTGATGAATCCTTCGAGGTTGTTAGACATAAGACATTGCAGTTAAAATTTCCTTCAATTTTGATTTGGCGCGGTTGAATTGAGATTTGGAGCCGCCCTCCGAGATGCCGAGAATCTCAGCAATTTCACGGTGGTCGTAGCCTTCGAAGAGGTAGAGGGTAAAGACGACACGATAGCCATCTGGAAGTTGGTCGACTGCTCTTTTGATTTGCTCGACATTCCAGACAATCGGTTCTTCACCTTCATACATGTCCGCCTTTGCGGCGTTGGCGGCCTCTTGCGCGGCTTGCTCCTTGAAACTCAAGGATGCTTTTTCCTTCTGGAGCGCATTGATGCTCTTGTTCACGACGATGCTTTTCAGCCAAGCCCCAAAGGTGCTGTCGCCGGTGAAACCCGAGATTTTGGTAAATGCCGCCAAGAAGGCTTCCTGTAATACATCCTCGGCTTCGGCAGCATGTTGGACGATACGCAGGGCGGTGTTGTACATGGCGACCTTGTACAATTCGTAGGCTTCAAACTGAGCCCCGGGGTCACCTTCTCGCAATCTGGCGATCAGTTCCATGTGATAATCTATTTTTCTTTGTGCCATACTCCAGATGATTTACAACCCAATGACAGGCATATAACGCCTGGGTTGCATCTGGTTTCAACATTGTTGCTATTTTTTTCAATGATCCGACATCTTTGGACCAATCGGTCAATGCATCAAGGAATAAAGGTCGGTGAACCGAAGCAGGCGCTCCAATTCGGATACCGTTTTTACTCCCGGGGCTACGATTTCAATGGTGCGGGGCGATTCGGGACTCAAATCGAAGAAATTATCTGAAAAGCTGGCCTTGTGAATTGGCAATTGAAAGCTGCAAATCCTTGATCAAATGCTTGGAACGCAGGCTGATTCGAAACATCTCACCATCCTGCTGCAAGGTAAATTCCGGTGTTGTCTTGCGCAGACGCAGCTCTTTGGGGGCAACGAAATAAACGACATGACGGGCGATCGGCTCAGCTTGTAGGATGTTTTTGCTTCCGTCAAACACGGAAATCACCGCTTTGGCATTGCGCATGTCGATCGGTTTTGATTCAAAATCGCGAATGGGGTAGGCAAATTCATTGATGCCTTTGCGAAGACTGGAGGCGCATAAATGTTCCACAATGCTGGAATCATCCAGCGTGAGAATGTCGACGCTGAGCTTCACAAATTGGGTCGCAGCCTCTGCGGCGATGCGCACAAACAAGCTGTCATTCTTCCGTTCGGCTGCAACCAACCCAGGCGCATACAAGCGTTTCAAGGCATAATGCGCGGGCTTCCAAACGCCATCAAAGTCAATGGTACTCCAGGAAGCTCCCGGCCAACAGTCGCCGAGTTGCCAGTACAAGGTCCCCATGCAATGCGGACTTTTCATCCGATGGGCCTCGATGGCGAGCGTCATCGCATCACGTTGCAGCAATTGGCTCAAGGTCAGGAACGCGGAAAAGTCCTTGGGTTCGCCATACAACGGTCGCAGGAACTTGAGAATGGGCGCATTGCCCTTGTAGCTTTTTTGCCGGTTGCGAATGGCTGCACTGTCAACGTTCCAATCAGCCGAATCGATAACCCCGCGCAAGGTTTGCTCGGAGGGCCAAGATTGGAAACCGTATTCGCTCATGAAACGCGGGACAAAGTGGCTGAACCCGTCGAGGCTGTCGGTTCCATGCCAAACGCCCCAATAGTGCATGTTGTGGTGGTTGAAATTCTCTTCCTTGCCCCAATTGCTCAGCGGACTCGTGCTGATGTAGGCACGTTTCGGATCAACCTTCTCTAGAATCGAGGGAACCGATTCCTGAAAAAAAGGTCACGTATTCCTTCCAAAGCTTGGCTGCAAATTCCTCCGAATACTTGAATTCCTGCTGCCAGCCCCAATTGTGCCAAGCCACATCTATTTCATTGTTGCCGCACCAAAGCGCAAGGCTTGGGTGGGTGCGCAAACGCAAGGCATTGTCGGTAAACTCAAGCTTGGCATTCTCCAGAAATTTCCCCTCCAGCGGATACATCATGCAGGCGAAGGCCAAGTCTTGCCAAACGAGCATGCCGTTGGCATCGCACCATTCGTAGAAGGCCTCATCCGCATAAACGCCGCCGCCCCAGACGCGAATCATATTCATCCCGACGGCCTTGGCCGCCTCCAGCAATTGAATTTGCTTTTCCGCGCCGCGGGGCAAAAACGCATCCGAAGGCACATAATTGGCCCCCTTCATGAAGAGCGGTCCGCCTTCTTCCAAAAAATCATTGAAGGAAAAATAAAAGCTCGTTCCGATTTCGTCCTTTTCCCGCACCAAGCGGACCGTGCGCAAACCCGTATTTTGTCCAAAGGAATCCACCAATTCGCCCCCGCGCTCCAAACGCGCCTCCACATGGTACATCTCGGGTTTGCCCATGCCCACCGGCCACCAATACCGAGGTTGCGTCATCGTGTAGTTCAATTCGAATGTTTGAAGTCCCGGCTTGAGTTGGCGCCGCGAGGATGCTACCGTCTTTCCATCGAGCAACAAAGTCAATTCGTAGTTCCCGGAAAAGGCCACATCCACCGTCACACGGCTGCGCACCTTTGCAACTTCCCGTTTCAATCGAACGGGCTGCGTCGAAACGGCTGCAATCTTGGCATTCTTCCATAAAATCAATTTCACCGGTCGCCAAATGCCCGCCGTCACCATTCGTGGTCCGAAGTCCCATCCGAAATGATAGGCCGCCTTGCGCACATACGGACTCACCTTGGTCGGGGAGGCATCGTTGCCGGATGAAAGCAGAAACGGCGAGGCCACTACAGCAGGCATGGCCATCTTCATCGGCGAAAAGAACTTCAAAACCAGCTCATTTTCGCCGGTTTTAAGTCATTCTTCCCATCAAAAACCCAGCGGCGGTGCATGTTGTCACAATGCCCCAACAATTTACCATTGAGCAAGACATCGCAGTAGGTGTCCAACCCTTCGAATACGAATTCCGATTGGGTGTTTTGGATTTGCGCCGGCGACAATAAGAAGGTCTTGCGGTACTCCCAATTTCGCTCTTCGATCCATTGTACAGCCTTTTCATTCAGGCCAATGTAAGGATCCGGAATCCGCTTCAATGCCAGTAAATCGGTGTGGACCGTACCCGGAACCGTCGCCTGCAGCCATTTCAAGCTGTCTTCTTCGCGGAATTGCCAATCCCCATCCAAGCTGATGTGCTCAGGATGCTGACCGATCATACAGACGGACCATGCCATCAACCCGAAAAACAGGGCTATGGAGGTGCGTCTTTTTCGCATGGAAATTAGAAGCGATCCATGTTGAGGATGATCGAGGCAATGATTTGCCCGACGACATAGATGATCGCGCATGTGGCAATGATCGTGCTTGTGCGCTTCTTCTTGGCGATGCGGTCAGCCGCCTCGTTGGCATATTTTCCATTCGGAAAATAGCGCAAATAATGCTCGTAATACGTGCGGTTGTTGTAGGCAAGGCAAGTCTGCCAAGCCCGCTCGTCCTTTTGCTCGGGGGTGAGATTTTCTTCTTGTGCTCCGAAGGTGTTGTTGGTATTGGCGGCCGGGCCGGGACCAAACGATTCCTCGGCGGCAGGTGGTTGAAGACCCTTGCCGGTCAAGTCCCAGATTCCCTTGAGCAGCTTGCGCATGCCTTTGTGTTCGGTGCCACCGGTCCAGTCGGAAAGATCGGCATAAGCCACAGCATCAGTTCCGGGTGGCGGGATGATGTCCTTGTGGATGCGCGTTGCGATCAGCCGTCTGAGCGTGCTGCCCGCGCGTGCCTCTGCCTGTATGCGACCTGAACCCGCCGAATTGTTGCTCCAAATCACCACATGGCAATTGGTGTTGCTGATCGTGGTTCGCAAGGTTTGAAGGCTTTCCTGACTTGTGGAAGGCTGGTCACGAAACCAAACTTTGAGTCCGACCCATTCCAATTCCTCCACGATGCGGCGCACTTGCGCCTCGTCTTCGGGCGCGTAGCTGATGTAAACGTCAAATTGATCGATGGCCATATTGGCGAATTTAATGGAGAATGGTGAATTGAAAATGGAAAATTGAAAATGGATATCCGCTTCAGGCGGGCAGCGAAGCTAATGAACCCGCCGATCGCCAAAGTGCCTTCAATGAGCCGGCACTGCGAAAAACACGACTGGAATTCAGCTTGCAGCCTCCCCTTACAGCTGAATATAGACGTTTTTGGCTTCAGTGAAAAAATGCAAGGCTTCCATGCCGCCTTCACGACCGATTCCGGAGGCTTTCATCCCGCCGAATGGGGTGCGTAAATCCCGGACGAGCCAGCTATTGACCCAGACAATGCCGGTTTCCAAGGCCGCCGCCACGCGGTGCGCCCGCTTCAGGTCGCTCGTATGCAGCGATGCTGCCAAACCGTACATCGTTCCGTTGGCGTAGCTGATCGCCTCTTCCTCTGTATCAAATGGCCAAATGGTCACCACCGGACCAAAAATTTCCTCCTGATTGGTGCGGCAACTGGGCGCAAGGCCCGTAATCACCGTCGGTTGCAAAAACCATCCACCTTCACAACGGATGTTGGGCGCAGGTGCCGGTTCGCCGCCGGCGACAATGGTTCCGCCTTCATCAGTTGCGAGTTGGATATAGCTCAGATCCTTTTCGAATTGATCTTTGGAGACGATCGCACCAATGTCGGTTCCATCTTCGAGCGGATCGCCGATGCGCAAGGCCTTCACGCGGGCAACAAAATCCTCGACAAACTTGGGGTAAAGTGACCTTTCGACCAAAATCCGCGAACCGCAAAGGCAAATCTGCCCTTGGTTGGCAAACGACGAACGCACGCTCGTGGCCAAAGTCGCTTCGTAGTCGCAGTCGGCAAAAATGACATTGGGGTTTTTGCCGCCGAGTTCGAGGCTGAGTTTCTTGAACATCGGTCCGGCGACCTCCATGATTTTGCGTCCGGTGACGGTGCCGCCGGTAAACGAAATGGCCGGCACCTGCGGATGGGCCACGATGGCGGCGCCGGTTTTGTGTCCGAGGCCATGCACGATGTTGAGCACGCCTGCGGGCAAGCCTGCTTCAATGCAGATCTTGGACAGCAAAAACGAAGTCATCGGCGTAATTTCCGACGGCTTGGCGACGACGGTATTGCCCGCTGCGAGTGCAGGCGCGATCTTCCATGTGAAGAGGTAAAGCGGCAAATTCCACGGCGAAATGCAACCGGCGACGCCGATCGGGCGACGCAAGGTGTAGTTGAAGCCGCGGCTGCCCATGTCGTAGGTTTCGCTGTGAAACTGGGTAATCGCCTGCGCAAAAAACCGGAAATTGGCTGATGCACGGGGAATGTCGATCTCGCGGGCAAGAAACAGGCTTGCCGTTGTCGATGCTCTCGGCGGTCGCAAGCTGATCCATCTTTGCGTCGATCAAGTCAGCAATCCGCAGCAAAATCGCCGAGCGCTTCTCAATCGGCATGTCGGACCACGCTGGGAAAGCTTCGCGGGCAGCTTCGACGGCCATCTCAACGTCGCGTTCGTCGCTGTCGGGAATCAGGGAATAAACACGCCCCGTTGCAGGCTCGATGTTGTCAAGCCATTGGTTGGCATGTGGGTCGACCAATTCGCCGCCGATGTAATTTTTGAGCTTTTCCATACAGGATCAGAATTTGCGAGCGCGGTGTTCTTCTTGCGAATAGTATAGCAATGTGGATCGGTTGTCTCTGATCGTGTAGCCAAAAGTGGGTTGTGAATGGGCGCGTTCCATGATCACCGAATCGGGTTGGGGTGCGCGTTTGCCTTCCACGATCTCGTGCATCGCAGCATGTACCGCCTGAATTGCGTCCTTGTCGGATGCGCTTTTCCCTTCTGGAAGCAGCCATTCGCCCTCCCATTCATCGCTGTAAATGGTATCGCCCTTGTGGCAGACGATATAGAAATAGACAAGTGTGTCCAAGGGACTCTCTCCGAAATAGCCGGCAGTAAACTTGTCGGGGAGTTCGGCGCCGCAAAACGGGGCTAAATGTTCGACAAACATACTTGCAGGCGGAACAGGCTTCAGGGCATCAGAATCCACGGAGGAACCTCCACATGCCGTAAGCATGAGGCAACTGAGCAGTGCGAGAGCGGCACCGAATCTAGGCAAAGTGCTGGCCATGCTGCCAATTTAGGAAAATTTAAAGAGGCATTTCCAATCCTGTCATGAATCAGAGGCTTTTCGTGCGTCCGCCGTCGACGGGCAGGTTGATGCCGTTGATATAGCTTGCGGATGGGGAGGCGAGGAAAGCGATGGCATAAGCCACTTCTTCGGGTCTGGCGAAGCGTTTTGCGGGGATGGAGGACAGCATCTGATTGGCGGCTTCGGCTTCGCTGATGCCTGTTTTTTCCACTTTGGCTTGGAGAATGCTTTGAAGGCGCTCGGTTTCGGTCGCACCGGGGAGCACGTTGTTGACGGTAATGCCAAAGCCGCCGAGTTCATTGGCGAGGGTTTTGGCCCAGTTGGCAACTGCGCCACGGATGGTATTGGAAACGCCGAGGCCGTCGAGCGGCTGCTTGACGCTGGTGGAGATCACATTGATGATGCGGCCGTAGCCACTGGCTTTCATGCCGGGCAGGAGTGCTTGCACCAAGATATGGTTACAAACTAGGTGCTGGTTGAAGGCCGCGCGGTATTCTTCGATGTCTGCAGAATGGGCGGCGCCTCCGGCCGGGCCACCGGTATTGTTGATGAGAATATGAATCGTATGGAGGTGCTCGGCCATCCAACGGTCGAGCGCATCGCGCAGTTGGGCGGGACGGTCAAAATCGGCAACGAGGTAGCCATGATGCTGGCCATTGGGTGTTGGCAATTCGGCAGCAACGGCTTTCAGCTTCTCGGCATTCCGCGCGACAAGCGTTACCTGTGCGCCCATGCTTGCGAGCTCGATGGCGGCGGCTTTGCCGATGCCTTGCGTGCTGCCACAAACCACTGCCGATTTTCCATTTAAATTCAGTTCCATATCCGACCGTTGTGCTAAGTATTGCGTAAGAAACAAAAAGTCAATTCTGCGAATTCTACTGGAATGCCGCATCCTTTCTGCCAAATTGTTACAGAATTTTTATATTTACTTGGAATGCCGAAAAAAAGCAGGGCACAATCCTGTTTTGAATTCGTCAATCCGAGTGGTTTTTGGTGGAAAATACGCTTTCTGGACCATGAACTGGCTTTTTGAGAAATTAGGTTAGAGAATTAAACGACATCTGATGATGAGTCAATTACCACAATCGCCCTTTGGGAACCCTTTACGCTTTTTGCTGATTTTGCTCACCCTGACAATCGGAATTTCCGGTGTGCGAGCGCAGTGCCCCGTCAATGCCTCCTTTAACCACAGCTCGAGTTACATCTGTCAAGGTGCAAGCCTTACCTTTAACAATACAACCACAGGAGGTGCCATCGGCCAGAATTGGTTTGAGAACGTCACTTCCTTCTCTACGCTGCTCAGCCCGACCCGAACGTTCAATACGCCGGGCACTTACATCATTTCGCTGCTTTCAACGAATGGGGCTTGCACGGATACCGCTCAATCTGCCATCACCGTGAGCCCGACCATGACGGCTACGGCAACATTTGTGAGCCCGACCTGTTTCAATGGCACCAACGGATCTGCCAACCTCACACCTGGCGGAGGCACTCCCAACCGCAGCGTCAACAACAACCGTGCAATCTCTGACTACATCGCCGCCAACACCGTTTCCAATGCGGGTTATGCAGGTGGCATTACGGTCGAAGCTTGGGTTAAACCAAGGTCCACTTGGACAACAGGGGACGGCCTTTTTATGGCGTTCAACCAGACCGGCGGTACAAGCAATCGCTTCTTCGTGGGATACAATCCTGGCTTTCAGCAGTTTGTTTATTTTGATGACAATACTGGAAACTCATTCATGCTGGGAACCCAACCTCGGGGAAATTGGTACCATGTTGCGCTGACAATCAATGCTGCCAACCAAGTGAATTTTTACTTGAATGGGGTCCTCAATAAAACCTTCAACACGACCAATACTTGGATTCCGCAAGCGGGAGATCGCTTTTCCATGGGACAAGAATGGGATTACACGGTGCTTTCCCAGCACTTTGATGGATTCATTGACGAAGCCCGTGTATGGAATGCAGTTTTGTCTGGCCCAACGATTTTGAGCAATAGAAACAGTTGCATGGGCATCAACAATACCCACCCCAACTGGGGAAATTTGGTTGCCTATTACAGCATGAACGAGGGTTCGGGCACGTATATTTTTGACCGCTCTGGCCGCAACAACCACGGTCAGCGCATCAACGGCACTGTTTATGGCACCGCTGCTGAAAGCAACTGGGGCTGCTTCAGTGCTGGAACGGGTTACGGCTATTCCTGGAGCAATGGCGCCACCACCGAAGACCTCACAGGCATCGGCGCAGGCACCTACACCGTCACCCTGATGGATGGCGCTGGCGCAGGTTGCAATCCGACGGCGACCGTGACCCTCATCAACCCAGCAGCTACGGTAGTCGCAATCACCCCTCCCGGACCGGTCGCGATTTGTGCCGGCTTGTCCACGACCTTGACCGCATCTGGCGCGAATACCTATGTTTGGTCACCGGGAACCGGCCTTTCGGGAACGACGACGCCATCTGTCACGGCAAGTCCGACCGGCACGACGACCTATACTTGTGTCGGTACAAGCGCATTGGGATGCACAGGCAGTTCCACCGTACAGGTTGTCGTCAATCCCTTGCCAACAGCAACGATTACAGGAACCAACATCCTTTGCTTTGGAGACACCACTACCCTTACAGCTGGCGGAGGTACCTCTTATGTGTGGAGCAACGGCCCTACAACCGCTGGAAACACGGTGACTCCTGGCACGACGACAACCTACACGGTCACTGTCACCGACGCCAATACCTGTATCGATACGGAAACTGCAACGGTCACTGTCAACCCATTACCGATCGTGACCTTCACGGGAATTGACACGATTTGCAATGGTGATTCGACAACGATCACCGCCGCAGGCGGCACTGGCTACGTATGGAGCAATGGCCCCACTACCGCGGGTCAAATCCTTGCTCCTAATACTTCGACAAGCTACACGGTCACCGTTTCGGATGCCAATTCTTGCGAAAATACGGGCTCCATCACGGTCGTTGTCAATGCATTGCCGGTGCTGAACTTTGCCGGCATCGATACGATCTGTGCGGGCGATACTACGCAAATCACGGTTGCTGGGGCAAGCACCTATCTCTGGGGCCATGGTCCGACCACGGCCCTCGTCGATTTGAATCCGTTTGGAAACACATTTTATAGTGTGATGGGAACCGACAGCAATGGTTGCAGTGCTGCCGATTCGATCGAAATCATCGTCAATGCCTTGCCGGTCATCACGATCACAGGCAACGATACGCTCTGCGTTGGCGATTCCACTTTGCTCACCGGAAATGGCGGCACAAGCTACCTTTGGAGCACCGGGGATCTGACGTCCATGATCACAGCGATTCCCGCCGGCAATACGACCTATACCTTGACAGGCACAGATGGCAATGGCTGCAGTGGTAATGCCGCATTCGCAGTCGTGGTCAATGCGCTTCCGACCCCGACCATCACAGGCTTGGACAGCATCTGCGTTGGTGACACCACGACTTTGATTGCCTCAGGCGGATTGACTTATTTCTGGAGCACGTTTACGAATACCGCAAGTATTTCCGTCGGTCCGTTGGTCAATACCACTTATACGGTTACCGCTACGGATGGCAATGGCTGCGAAGCCTCGGCAAGTACGACCGTAGTGGTCAATGCCCTGCCAACGACACCGGTCATCACCCAAAGCGGCAACCTGCTGTCGACAACGGGCGGATTTGCCAGCTATCAATGGTTTTTCAATGGCAACCCGATTTCGGGGGCAACGTCTGCGAGCCATACTGCAACACAAGACGGCAACTATACCGTCACTGTGACCAATGCGGCAGGATGCTCTGCAACTTCAGCTCCACTTGCAGTCATCGTCATCGGGATCACGCCAAGTGGTTTTGCCAACTTCGGATTGCAGGTTTATCCCAATCCGAATGGCGGCAAATTCACGGTGCGTTTGGACTTGGAGCGTGACCGGAATGTAAGCTTGCGGATCTTTGACTTGGTCGGCAAGCAGGTTTGGAGTCAGCAAGGCGATCTTCCATTCGGCGAATGGAAACAAGCCATCGACCTCAGCCAATTGACCAAGGGCACCTACATGCTCGACGTCACTTCTGAAGGTCAACGGATGACGACGAAGGTGGTCGTGCAATAAGCGCTGGAGATCGTGAATCAAAAAAACGCCCCGAAGAGAAACGGGGCGTTTCTTGCCCCATTTCTATTTTCCTGCAATCGCAATCGCGGTTACAACACCGTATCATAAGCCTGCGGCAGCTTCTCGGGATAATCCGTCGTGAAGTGCAGGCCTCGGCTTTCCTTGCGAATCTTGGCCGATTTGATGGTCAGATAGGCGCAGGTGATGATGTTGCGCAATTCGCAGAGCTCGGGGGAGACTTTGGTTTTGCGGTAAAAGTCTTCTGTCTCTTCGAATATCAACTTAATGCGGCGCTCGGCACGCTCCAAGCGCAGGTTGCTGCGCACGATGCCCACGAAGTTGGTCATCAAGGTCTGCACCTCGCGGAAGTTGTGCGAAATCAGCACCCATTCCTCGGTCAATTCCACGCCTTGCTCGTTCCATTCCGGGATATCTTCCTGAAAATTGTAGTTCTGCCAGTTTTCCTTGACGGCTTCGAAGATGTTGTGGGCATAGACGATCCCTTCGAGCAAGCTGTTGGATGCCAGGCGATTCGCCCCATGTAACCCCGAACTGCTCACTTCACCCATGGCATACAAACGGCCGATGCTCGAATGTCCGTGCATGTCGATCAAAACCCCGCCGCAAGTGTAATGCTGTGCGGGCCTTACAGGAATCATGTCTTTGGTAATGTCGATACCCTTGCTCAGGCACTTCTCCAAAATGTTGGGGAAATGGCCATGCAATTCCTTGGGGTCGATATGGGTGGCGTCGAGCCAGACAAATTCGGAGCCGGAAAGCTTCATTTCGTTGTCGATGGCGCGGGCGACGATGTCACGGGGTGCGAGGTCCTTGCGGGGATCGTACTTTTCCATGAATGCCGTCTTGTTGTATTGCGTGCGCAAGATGGCGCCGGCACCACGCATGGCTTCGGTGATCAAAAAGGCGGGGCGCACGCCGGGTTCGTAGAGCGAGGTCGGATGAAACTGGGCGAATTCCATGTTGGCGACGCGGCCCATGGCGCGGTACACCATCGCGATGCCGTCACCCGTGGCGACGCTCGGGTTGGTGGTCGCATCAAAGACATTGCCGCAGCCGCCCGAGGCGAGCATGGTCAGGCGCGAGAGGATGCGCACGACCTTTTTGGCCTTGACGTCGAGGGCGTAAACGCCGTAACATTCGATGCCGGGAGTGCCGCGGTTGAGGTAACGCCCGAGATGATGCTGCGTGAGCAGGTCGATGGCGAAGAAATGTTCGCTGAGGGTGATGTTGGGATGCAACTCGACAGCGGCCAAGAGGGCGCGTTCGATTTCCCAGCCCGTGGCATCCTTGGAGTGGAGAATGCGGCTTTCGGAGTGGCCACCTTCGCGGCCAAGGCTGAGGGTGCCGTCTTCGCGGCGGTCGAAGCGGGCGCCATTGTCGATGAGCTCCTGCACGCGCAGGGGGCCATTTTCGACGACCATGCGCACCACTTCCTCATTGCAAAGGCCGTCGCCCGCATCGAGGGTGTCGGCAACATGGGATTCGAAGGTATCCATATTGGAAACAACGGCCGCGATACCGCCCTGCGCATACTTGGTATTGCTTTCGTCTTTGTTGCGCTTGGTTATGATGAGCACCTTGCCCAACTGCGCCGCCTTGAGCGCAAACGACAGTCCGGCCACGCCGGAACCGATCACCAAAAAATCTGTGCGAATGTCCATGTGGCTAAAGTAGGGAATTTTTGTTTCCTACGGTTGGCCATGAACGATGCTGTGATGTCCCAACCTGCGGCAGCGTCAAATAGCGAAGGGGGCGCTATCACCAAAAAAGTGTTAGCGCCCCCTTCGCACAAAAAGGATTACCCCTCGTTCATCAAGCGCTTGATGATGTCGGCGCTCGTGATGCCTTCGGCTTCAGCGGTGAAGCTGGGCACGATACGGTGGCGCAAGACGGAAACGGCGACGGCCTTCACGTCTTCGATGTCGGGGCTGTATTTGCCGCGGAGCAGGGCGTGCGCCTTGGCGCCGAGGATCAGGTATTGCGAGGCGCGTGGGCCTGCACCCCATGTGATCAAGTCCTTGATAAATGCCGGGGCGGCAGGCGTGCCGACACGGGTTTTGGTGACCAAGTTCACGGCGTAGGTGATCACAGTGTCTGTGACAGGCACCTTGCGCACGAGGTCTTGGAAATATTGGATGTCTTCGCGGTCGAGGATGACCTTGAGCTCGGCTTTGTGATCGCTCGTCGTCTGCTTGACGATGTTGATTTCCTCCTGCAGCGTAGGATAACCGACCTCGATGTTGAACATGAAGCGGTCGAGCTGCGCCTCGGGCAATGGGTAGGTACCTTCCTGCTCGATCGGGTTTTGGGTCGCCAACACGAAGAAAGGCTCGTCGAGTTTATAGCTCTGACCTGCGATGGTCACCCTTTTTTCCTGCATCGCCTCCAAAAGCGCGGCTTGCGTCTTGGGAGGGGTACGGTTGATCTCGTCGGCGAGGATGATATTCGCGAAGATCGGACCCTTGATGAACTTGAAATATTTTTTGTTGGTGTCCACGTCGATCTCCAAAATTTCGGAGCCGAGGATGTCACCGGGCATCAGGTCAGGCGTGAACTGAATGCGGTTGAACTCCAAGTCGAGGATGCGGGAAACAGTGCTGATGAGCAAGGTTTTCGCGAGACCGGGCACACCGACCAACAAACTGTGACCTTTGCAGAAGAGCGCGATGATCAATTTCTCGATCACATCCTCTTGGCCTACAATGACTTTGCCAATTTCAGCTTTAAGGGCTTTGTATTTTTCGGCGAGCGCGTCGGCTGCCTGCTTATCGTCTTTGTACTTGCTCATTGAATCCAGTTGCTTAAAACTTCCTTGCAGTCGGTGTCTTTGATCTCGATGAAGATGTTCTTACGTGCACTCATCAACCAACGTTCGAGTTCGCCGGCTTGTTTTGCCTGAAGCGCCGCGGATTGAATTTTTTGGTAATCGGCCTCGAGGCTTGCCACGTGGGGTGCGACACGCTTTTTGAGGTAAAGCATGTGGTAAACCTTCTTGTTGTCGGGCTGAATCCACTCCATCGGCTCCGTGATATCGCCCTCCTTCATCTCATCGACCTTGAGGTAGAAGTCAGCGTCGAGGAGGTCAAGGGGAATCCGGGTTTCGCCCGTTTGCGGATTTTTGATGCATCCGCCGCAGGTTTTGGTTTCGTCGTCGTCGGAATATTCACGTGCAGCGCGCTCAAACGTCAAGGTGTCGGTCGCCTCGATCTTGGCCCGAATTTCCTTGAGCTGCTCTTCGGCGCGCAATTCGTCCTCATAATTGACGCGTGGGGCGACCAGAATGTGACGGGCACTGACGAGTTCGCCGACAATCTTGTATACCTGCATGATGTGGAAGCCGAATTCGCTTTTGAAGACTTGGGAAATTTCTCCCTCCTTGGATTTGAATGCAATCTCTTCAAAGGCAGGAACCATTCGCCCACGGCCAAATTCGCCTAAGTCGCCACCCAAACGTGCACTGCCAAAGTCCTCGGAAATCTTCTTTGCCATTTCCTGAAACCCGACTTCGCCGCGGACGATCTGCTCCCTTGCAGTCTCCAATTTAGCCTTGGCGTCCTTGATCGCAGCGTCGGTCGCCACCGGACGTTTGACAATGTGGAACAATTCGACCTCAGCGGGCAAATAGGGAAGGCTGTCACTGGGGAAGCCATTGTAGAATTTCTTGACTTCGCGCGGTGTGATCACGACCTTGGAGATGATCTGCTCGCGCATGCGTTCGACGAGCAGTTGGTCTTGAATTTCAGGCCAAAGGTCGGCTTTGATCTCGATCAGCGGCTTATGGTATTCTTCTTCGAGTTTGGCGATGCTGCCAAATCCTTGAATGAAGTAATTGAGTTTGCGGCCCAACTCGGATTCAATTTGGTCGTCGGTGACGGTGAGCGAGTCCTGTCTCGCCTTGTTCAGGAGGAGCTTCTCGATGATGAGCTTCTCCAAAATCTGGCAACGCAGCGTACCGTCGTCTTTTTGCCCATTGGCGATAAAATAGGCGAATTGGTTTTCGACATCAGAAAGCAGGATGATGTCTTCGCCTACCACCGCGACAATTTTGTCGAGCAATTGGGCTTGGAGGCTGCTGCCAAAACCGATGAACGAGACCAAGATGGCCAAAAGGATTTTTTTCATCTTGGAATCAGTATTCGTGGATGTAATTGTTGGTGCGGGCATTTTTCAGGATCTTCTCTTCGTTTTTCTCAATCAAGCTCACTTTCCGTTCATTGAGGATCAGATCCACGATTTTGTCGCGGCAAAGCTCGATGGTGAGCGGTTCGCCCGCTTCGACGACCTGAATCATCTTGAAAAGATAGTAGCGCTTCTCTCCTCTGATAACGCCATTCCATCGAATTAATTTTCCCGGGGCAGTTTTTTGAAGGTTTCCGTAGTAGCCTTTGGAGACAAACTCGATTTTGGACTCATTGACATAGTTGCTGTCAACTTTGGATTCGATCGCATTTTCCTTTGCCCATTCCTTGAGTTTGACGATGTCTTGTGGATTCCCACTTCTCATCCAGTCGGCCACCAAAGCGACATCACTTTTGTTGGTGACAATGTAAAAGTAGTTGTAGAGCTTCTCAGAACTGATAAAGTTGTCTTTGTTGGCTTCGTAGAAGGCCACGATTTCCTTTTTGGAGACATTTTTATCCAAAGACTCCTCGATCAGCCGGTTTTCGTAACCATGCATGATCAATTTGGCTTTGTAGTCCTGAACCTTGTGTTCGACTTCCTCTGCGAGGTCTTTGTAGGTGCTGAGGGCCTCGTCCATGATGGCCTGTTCCTCCAGCCATTGCTGTACAAATGCCTTTGAAACACGCGAACTATCTTCCGGGGAAAGTCCCTTTGGAAGATAGTTCGCGAGCATTTCCTTGGTCAGTTGACGCTCTTTGTAAGCGGCAATTGCGCCATTGTCATCTGGTGTTTTGCCCCCACCACAGCCCATAATGGCTAAGGTCAGGCCTATTCCCGAGCAGATATGCAGGATATGCCGGGGATCAAACACGCTTATTTATAGAGCTTTTCGAGCACTTTGGTTTTCACTTCGACAGGATACTTGGCCGCAAGTTCCTTGAGCCACTCAGCCTCCAGATAGTTCTGGTATTGGGTAATGCACTCGCTTTTGGCATCCTCAAAGGACTTCTGACCAGCAGAAAGATTCTCCTGCAATACCAAAATACGGAATGTGCGGCCACCTTCCAGGATTTCACTGCGGAAACCTTGTTGCTTGCCAAACATCACGGCCTCTTGCTCGGCTTTGCCTTTTTCGTAGTTCTGTGTGCGAATGCGGATGTTGAGGGCCGAACTTTTGTTGACTTCGGTGTCAATTTCCTTTTCGGTTTTGCCATCGGCAAGCAACTTCTGAACCTGCTCGATCACAGGGCGCTTTTCAGAGATGTACTCGGTGACAACGACACGTTCGCCAGCGGTGAATTTGCTTTGATTGTCGTTGTAGTACTTCTTGAGGCCAACGGTGTCTTCGACGGCTTTGCGCCACACTTTGTCTTCTGTGAGGGTGAAGAGCAGGATTCCGTCACGGTATTCTTTCAACAGTTCACGGTAGTCGCGGTATTTTTTAGGCAATTGCTGCTCCTCGTAATTGAGCATTTCTTGCTCGATGTACATCGGGAGAAGCTTGTCGGTGACCTGCTGCGTTGTTGCACCTTCGAAGCCTTTGTGGAGGTTTACATACCAATCAAGGTAGTTTTTGACCGTACCTGTTTTCTTCTCGGAATCTTTGCCGATCGAGAAAACAGGGAGTTCATACAGTCCTTTGTGCAAGGAATCGGTTGGTCTCCAGAAGCCTTTGGTATATACACCTGATGCGCCTTCGTCGTCAATTTGCTTCACCAATTTGGCCATGCCATCGGTGAATTGCTGAAAAGCATAGTCCTTTTTCACGCGAGCGATCAGGCGCTCGCGGCTGAGGGTGCTGCGCGCATCACGAGCGATGCGGGTTTTCAATTCGGGGGCGGATTCTTCAAAGCTCTTGATCGGCTCTACCTCGGTTACCTTCAAGATGTGGCTACCAAAGCTCGTCGAAAACGGTTCGGAGACTTCGCCGGCACCCAATTTGCGCTTGTAGGTTTCCATTTCCGGGATCAAACGGCCTTGTCCCAAGGCGCCGCCTTTTTTGGCAGTATTGGGGTCGTCGCTGTATTTCTCACATAACTCGTTCCAATCACCGCCGGCTTTGAGCTTCTGGTGAATTTCATTGATCATTGTTTTGGCCTGCTCTTCAGTCTTGGCGGTGTACTGTGCACCGACACGGATGATGATGTGCGCGGCTGTCTTTTTGCCAGTATTCGGGACACGGTCATAGACCTTGACGATGTGGTAGCCAAAGGTGCTGCGCACCGGCTTGGAAACCTCGCCGACCTTGGTATTGTAGGCACCCGATTCAAAGGGATAAACCATGTCAAAAACACTGAAATAGCCAAGGTCACCTTTGTTGGACTTGGCACTTGGATCGGTACTGTGGCGCTGGGCCATGGTGCCAAAGTCCTTGCCGCCGGTCACGATGGAGTCACGGATTGCGAGAATTTTCTCGTAAGCCTTGAGTGTATCTTCGGCAGGCGCATCAGGACCTACGGCGATCAGGATATGTGACGCAGCTACGATTTCCTTGCTACGGTCATAGGCTTGGTGTACAAGCTCTTCCTGGCTGCTTTTGTCGACGAGGTAAGGCTGGGCGAGTTGCTTGCGATAGCCTTCGAATTCAGTTTTGAAGGCGTCGGCGTTCTGAAGACCATTGGCTTCAGCTTCGAGAACCTTGCGCTTGAAATTGATGTAGAGGTCGAGGTACTCCTTGTACTGCGCTTGGGTATGGCTTTTGACTGCATCCCAACCGCCATTGTTTTTTTGGTAGACATACTCAAAGTCACTCTTTTGGACGGTGTCTTTGCCAGGGAATACCAAAAGTGCAGGATCCTTTTTGCTGGTTTTGCCCTTGCCCTTGGATTTGCCCCCGCCAAGATCGGCCCCCGAAACCAAGGAAAACGATCCGAAAAGCGCAAAAGCGAGAAGTAAGACGATGGTTACCTGTTTTCTCATTGCATTCAATCCTTTATTCTGAATTTAGGAGGGCAAATTTAAGCAAAATAGCGATAAGTCAGGCAATAATTCTGAGAATCAAGACCCCGAAATCTTGGCTGCGAAAAGTTTGTTGAGGATTTTTAACAGTCGCCGCCCTTGCGGCATCCGCAGTTTCACGTCTTGGTCCAGAGCCGGCAGGGCGCTTTCCGGAACAAAAGCTCAGACATATTTGATGAAGCGATAGACGAAATGGTCGTCGTTTTCCACGACCTCAATCTTGTCCATGATTTTGTTGATCAGAAAAATGCCCAAGCCTCCCTTGGTGCGCTTGCGAATGATCTCGGCAAGGTCTTCGGGCTTGTATTCATGGATCGGAAACGGATCGCCGTTGTCGGTGAGCTCAATGAGCAACTCCTTGCCGTTGCGGCTGATGGTGAGCTTGATCCGCGAACTTTCGTCACAAAGGTGATGGTGAATGATGCTGTTGGCACAGGCCTCGTCCACCGCGAGCACGAGCTGATGGGTGACAGCGTCTTGCACATTAAGGGCACGCAGTTCCTCTTCCACGAAGGCTCTGATCTTGGGGAGACTCTGCTTGGAGCAAGCGGCTACGTAATGTGTCTTCATACGCCTAGGAGGTTTTCTGCTTCTTCATTGGTTGCCACAATCGTCATCAACTGCTCCAAGCCCAACAATTGAAAAACCTTGAAGACGTTGTCTGCCATGTTGGTGAAGACAAACTTGCCGCCGTTGGCATTCAATACGTCCATAAAGGAGATGAATACACCAAGCCCTGCACTCGAGATGTAACGCAATCCGGCACAATCGATATGAAACTTGTAGATATCGCGATCGATGCCTTCTTGGATTTTTTCATCCATTTGCATGGACGAATTGGCATCCAAATCTCCGTCGGGGATCAGGGTGATGTACTTTCCGTGATTGTGCTCCTTTATCTGCATCGCCTTTTTTTACGGTTTCTATTTCGAATTGGTTGACGTCATAAGAATTTGATTACCAAGATGCTGTAATCGTCCTCGATTTTTCCTCCGGTAAACGCCTTGACTTGGGAGACCAAGGTCTCCACAATCAGTCTGGAATCGGTCCTGCGCAGCCTTTGTACAATTTCTTGCAGACGCTCGAAGGTGAATTCTTCCATGGTTGAATTTCTTGCCTCAATGATGCCATCGGTAAACAAAATGATCAGGTCTCCCGGATGAAGTGCGATTTTCTCGGGTTCGCCGATGTAGTTGGCAAATGAATCGTTGCGCACGATGCCCAGCCCCGGTCCGCCCTTGCTCAGGATGCGCAAAGCATCCTGTTGACTGTCGTAATAGAGCGTTTCGCAATGTCCCGCGCGCAACAATTCAAGTTCTTTGCGCTCCATGTCGATCTGCAAATAGGTCAGGGTCATGAAGCTGCCCTTGCGGAGGCATTTGCTCAGCGCCTTGTTGGCAGTCAAAATCACGTCACGCACACCCATGTCGAGCTGCGTGAGTGCTTGAAAGATTCCCTTGGTCTCGGCCATGTAAAAGGCAGCGGTTGTCCCTTTACCGGAGACATCTCCGATGGCAATTTTGTAGGTTTGGCCGTTTTGAGTCACGTCGTAGAAGTCTCCCCCGATCTCGTCGACCTCTTGACTCATGACAAAAAATTCGATTTGATCGGTGCCGGGAAGCGCTTGCGGCAAAATCTGCTTTTGGAAAGTTTTGGCCATCCTGAGCTGCTCACGGTAAACTTCCAAATCAATGGACCGGGCGACAAGCTCTGCGTTTTCGATGGAAATACCGCTTTGCTCGGTCAATCCGACCAACATCAGCACCGTTGCGTCCTCAAACGAGCCAGCCAATTCATTGAGCAGATAGATCACGCCGACCGGCTTGCGGGAAGTCATGATCGGCAAGGCCAACAAGCTGCGGATGCGTGTGCGTGCAAACCGGAAATGTTTGTGGTTGCGGATGTTACGAATGTGGATGTGTTTCCCCGAATCCAAAACTGCACGGGTGATGTTGTCCCGTCTGCGCAGTTCTTCGATTTCGGCCATTTCCACATTTTTGGAATAGCTCACCAACAAGTCGGTTTTGCCCTCGCTGTCACCGTAAAGTTCGATCCACCCGCCCGTTGCATTGCTTGTGAGTAGGCTGGCATCCA
This sequence comes from Bacteroidota bacterium, assembly GCA_016718825.1. Classification (NCBI taxonomy): domain Bacteria; kingdom Pseudomonadati; phylum Bacteroidota; species Bacteroidota bacterium. The sequence goes on from JADKCL010000001.1 coordinate 433,723, forward strand.
AGAGTGTGCGCAAAATCTCCTCCGAATCCAGATTGCTTTGGATGCTTTGGTTGATGCGCTGAATGGTCGCCAACTCGGAGCTCCGTTGCTCAAAAACACTGCTCGTCGGCAAATTGAATATCAAAACCAGTCCGGAAATGAGCGTGTAGATCACCGGAAAGAGAAAAAACAGCCCCAAGATCAAGTAGCGCTTGGTGAGCAATTCGCCAAAATCGGAGCTATGGGGCAAGGCATCAAATGGAAACTGCTGGAAGAATGCGACAAAGAGCAGGACGATGATAATGATGAGAAACAAGCTTCTCAGCTTTTGGTTGAAGTTGAGGTAGGCACTCCAATTCACATTCGCGCTCAGCAGTAAGGATGCCCCGATAAACACCGGAATCAAAATGCGATTGTAGATGGTCTCCAGTTGTGAGGGTTCATCGAGATTTGTGCCACCCATGAAGGAAAGGGAGGGTTCGGCCCCGATGAACAAGCGCACGATTCCGAGGACAAAAACGACCTCCATGATACGCCAAGAGACCACCTTGCGCTTATTTTTCTGGTAGAGAATAAGCTTTCGATAGATGAAAAGCGTGCTCAAACAAAAGATCAGCAAGGCATAAAGCTTGACAGAAACGCTGAGCGATTTCACCTGTGCATACAGGGCATCGGTTTCCATGTAGCTCTCAATGATCTCAAAAAGGAATACCAGGCTGATGCAGGAAATGCCGATGACGACCAGTTTCCAAAGCAGGTCGATCACATCCCATTTCTCGATGCGGCGCAAGACTTGATCGATGAGTACGTAGTTGCAAATGAAAAATGCTGCGTAGAAGCTCAGACGCAACGGTTCACTCAAAAAGTTTGGATAGATCGCATAGCTCACTGTCAGGTTGCTCACCCAATAGTAGAAATTGATGACCAGGATGGGAATCCACGTGGAGATCCCCAACAGGAACAACAAGCTATATTTACTGACCAGACGCAATCCGCAACGGGTATCGGTGGCTTTTGATTCTGGCCGGAGCCAAATTGATTCACGGCCAAAAAGAGCCTGCAAATTAAGCCAATCCTTAGGCCAATGCAAAGTTGCGGCTTGCTTGGTCATCGAGGAATTTCCCGATGGCGGCCGCCAGAAGGCAAAAAAGCTGCTCGCAGCCACTGAGGAGACGTTCTGAATCCGAGCGAATTCCGTACCTTCCCGCCCATGTACATTGTATTTGACACAGAAACCACGGGACTACCCAAGGATTGGAAGGCGCCCGTATCGCAAGTCGACAATTGGCCGCGGCTTGTTCAATTGGGATGGATGCGTTTTGATGCTGCGAATGAAGTCGTGGAAGAGGCGAATCTGATCATTTATCCTGATGGATTTGTCATTCCAAAGGAAGCCTCCCGTATTCACGGCATCTCGCAAGCGCGGGCGCTCGTGGATGGTTTGCCTGTTGCGGACGTTCTCACAAGATTTGTTCAGGCTCTGGAAGCGTCGCAATTTGTCATCGCCCATAACCTCGACTATGACGAAAAGGTGATGGGTGCCGAATTCATTCGTGCCGGGGTCAGCAACCCCTTCAAAGGCAAGAACATGCTCTGCACCAAAACTGCTGCCACCGACTATTGTCAACTTCCCGGGAAGTATGGTTTCAAATGGCCGACCTTGGCCGAATTACACCAAAAACTATTTGGCGCAGGCTTTGAAGATGCCCACAACGCCTTGGGTGACGTCCGCGCAACAGCCCGCAGCTTTTTTGAGTTGAGAAAGCGTGGAGTTATGTAGACTTATCGTATTTTGCATTACAATAAATAATAATCTCCCAATGAAACAGAACATTTTGAACGTTTTTGCCATCGCAATGGTCGCGGTTCTTCTCTTTGCAGGTTGCAAAAAAGACGATGTCACAGCTCCGGTCATCACGCTGCTCGGCGACAACCCGATGAACATTGAAATGGGTACCACCTTTACCGACCCGGGTGCGACGGCCACAGACGATGTCGATGGCGACCTTACAGTGCGATCACGGCATCTGGAACGGTTACGACGACTGCGCCCGGCGTGTATACCCGCAGCTATGTCGTCTCTGACGATGCCGGCAATGCTGGAACGGCTTCGCGTACAGTCAATGTTCAATTGAGCCGCGATGCCATTCTCGGAGCCTATACGAGCACCAACAATTGCCCTGTCCCACAAAGCTTTGTGGCAACCGCTCCCAATTTTGAGACCCATGGCACAGATGGTAAATTCACCATCAACATGTTTTATTACAACGGTGGCACGCTCACCTGCACACTCAATGGCTCGAATGTCACGGTCGATGCCGGACAAGCTCCCAATCCTCAATTTACGACGGTCACCGGAACAGGCACCTTTAATGCAAGCGGCAATGTCTTGACAATGAATTATGTTTTTGATCCAAGTGGATCGCCGGTTGCTTGCACCGTGATTTACACACGCAACTAGGAGCTAAAGGCTTTTCTTCTTAGATGATAGGCGCAAAAACGTAGAAATTTCCACGTTTTTGCGCCTATTCTCGTTTTCTGATCTTTTGTCGCAACTTTTTTTCAATCCACTTTGTGGAATCGTGGATCTCTAGGCACCCTAGATGCACTTACGCCGCAAAGCGCGGCATTCGCAGTCAAAAAACGCATTCGAAGATGAATACCAATACCGCAGTGCTCCATGCGGCAAGGAATCCGCTTGCCCAGATTTGGACATGGTTTTTGAAAGATGCCCGGCACTTTCAGATTCTGTCCCTGTCAACATTCCTCTGTTACGGGATCCTTCAACTCGGTTGGAACACCAACCTCGACCGGATTCTGATCACCTTTGGCACTTGTCTGCTCACGCAGCTTTTCTGGATCAAGTGGAGCGGCGCTCCTTGGCATTCGTTGAAGAGTGCCATGATTTCCAGTCTCGGACTTTGTTTGTTACTCAAAACGAATCTGCTCACAACCGCGATCATTGCGGGAATCCTCACGATCAGCAGCAAATTCATCATTCAGTACGAACGCAAGCACATCTTCAACCCCGTCAATTTTGGCATCATCGCCACCGTGATGCTCACCGGCGATGCCTGGGTCTCGCCCGGTCAATGGGGCAGCAGCTTTACCACGCTATTTTTTGTCGGCGCGGCCGGACTCATGGTGTTGCTGAAATGCGGCCGCATTGACATCAGCTTGGCCTTTATTGTTTCGTATTACGGACTCGAATTTACGCGCTCGGTACTCTGGCTCGGCTGGCCCATCGATCATTTCGGCCACATGGTCACCAATGGCGCCTTGCTGCTGTTTACCTTCTTCATGATCACCGACCCGGTGACGACGCCCAACCATCCCAAAGCCCGGATCGCTTGGGCGGTCATGGTCGGCCTGCTCACTTTTGGCCTGAACCATATCTTCATCCTGAATTCAGGAGCGCCGATCTGGGCACTCTTTATCATTTCCCCGCTTACGCTTGTCTTTGACAAATTCTTCAAGGCTCAAAAATTCAATTGGCTTCCTGCTCCCACTACGCAGGCTTGAAAATCCCGATTCGATTCCATTCCCCCATTTTCAAAGCACAAAAACAATGAAAACAAGACTTTCAAAAGCCCTGCTTCTCGCACTCTCCCTGCTCGTGGGTACCCAACAGGTAAACGCCTTCTGCGGCTTTTACGTCGCCAAGGCCGATGCCAAACTCTTCAATAAATCCTCGCAGGTGATCATAGCGCGCGATGGTAACCATACGGTCATCACCATGTCGAGTGATTATCAAGGCGATGCGAAGGATTTCGCCATGGTTGTTCCCGTGCCGGAGGTGCTCAAGGAGAGCGATATCCGCGTGGTCCAACAGTACATTTTTGACAAATTTGATGCCTTTACTGCGCCGCGTTTGGTGGAATATTGGGATGAAAATCCCTGCCAACAGTACTACTACCAACGCGCAGTATCCTCAAAAACAGAATCCAAGCGTTCCAAAGCCATTGAGGAGTCGAGCATGGATGACTTTGCCAAGGACAACGGTGTGACCATTGAGGCCAAGTACACGGTTGGCGAATATGACATTCTGATCCTGAGCGCAACGGAAAGCACCGGCCTCAAAACTTGGCTCACGGGTAGCGGCTACAAAATCCCGAGCGGGGCCGACGAAGTCTTGGATCCCTATATCAAGGACGGAATGAAGTTTTTTGTGGTCAAGGTGAATCTCGAACAACAAAAAGCACTCGGTGTCCAAACCCTGCGCCCGCTCCAAATCCAATTCAACAGCAGCCGCTTCATGTTGCCCATCCGACTGGGAATGGCCAATGCAGAAAGTGCCCAAGACATGATTGTCTACGCCTTCACCCGCAAAGGACGCGTCGAGACCGCCAATTACCGCACGACCAAATTGCCCACTGATCGCGACATTCCGGAGTTTGTGCTTACCGACAATCTATTCGGTGATTTTTACAAGTCTCTCTATGAAAAGGCTTGGTCGAGCGAAGGTAAAAACTCAGTCATGCTGGAATATGCCTGGGATGAAAGTTCGCAGCAAAGTGTTCATTGCGACCCATGCGTGACGTCGCCACTCAGCTTTGCGGAGGTGCGTGAGGCGGGCGTATGGTGGGTGACGCCTGATGCCGGCGACGGCGGCTATGACGGCGACCTCTTTGTGACGCGCCTGCATGTGCGTTACGACCGCAAGACCTTTCCGCAGGACTTGATGTTCATCAACACGCCCGATCAAAGCAGGTTTCAAGGACGTTATGTCATCCGGCATGCCGCGACTGGGTCCTTGGATTGCGAAGAAGGCAAACGTTATAAATCGGACCTGCGGATGCGTCGGCAGAAAGAATTGCAGGAACTTGCCGCGCTCACTGGCTGGAGCGTAAGCAAATGGGGAAGCTACCTCGGCCAAAACATCTTGCCCGATCCCGTGACGCCGGTGCTACCGAGCTTGCGTGACAGCAACATTCCGCAGTCAAGTTTCCCTATCGGTTTGACGGATCCCAAGGCACATGTGATCAAAGTCAACCGCGCTGGATTCATCATCGTCGAAGACAGTTCAAAGCCTTCAGTTGCCACCGCCCAATCAGACTCGGGCTTGGTGGATGAGGCCACCAGCATAGCAGCTAGCAATGCCTACCTCGGCGACGCTGTGTCGGCCAAGAAGCCGGCCATTACTAGGAACCAATGGCTGCTTGCACTCGCAGGGCTGATGTTTGTCGGGGGCATGATCGTGCGAATCGTTGGCCGAAAGCCAAAACCCGGCGCCAATGCTTGATCGAAATTACCAATTCCAGTGATCGTTTGGACGCGGCTCCCCAGCAATGGGTGGGCCGCTGTCTTTTGGTGGGTATTCGAAGTAAAACGGCAACGGGCAGGATTACCCTTGGGAAGAATCAGGCTGCGAGAAAAACTCGTTGAAAAATTGGGGAGGCAAGGAAAACCAATTCGAAGGAAAGCGAAGGCCTAAAAACCTATTCGTTACGCCCGCTGCGGAGAATGGAAATCAGCAGGAAGAAGCCGGTGATGGCTGCCAAGATGAAAAGTCCAGCGCTCACTTGGGGAATGGTGCCTTCTTCGCGGTAACCCGGAGACGCGACCATGACAATCGCCCCCGAAACGAGCATCGATGCCAAGGCAAGGGCAAGGCTGAGGCGGTTACCAATGCTGTCAAGCGTGTCCATCACCCGATCAAGTCCCGCATGGCGGACTTCCATCGTGATTTGGCCCTTCCTGATTTTCCGCAAAATGGCCTTGACCTCATTGGGGAAGGCCGTGAGGAATGACATCAAGGATTGGCCGCGTGTCGTGGCTTCCTTGAGCAAGTTCTTGGGGCTGAATTGCTCGGCAAGCAATTTGGCACCAAAGGGTTTGACGTGCTCGAGTGTATTGATTTTCGGGTGAATGGTCTTTCCGATCCCTTCCAAAATGGCCAAGGCGCGGAAGATCAAAAACACACTCCCCGGCACCGCCATCTTGTTTTTGTAGATGATCGACTGCAAGCGCTGGGAAATATCCGCGATCGAACTTTCATCAACATCCAAATAGGCAAAGTCCTCGATCAGGTCATTCAGTTCCATTTCCAGGATGCGCATGTCCTTGATGTCGTGCTCGACCGCCAAGCTGCGCAACGCCAAGGCCATTTGTTGTGCATCGTGGTTGGCCATGCCCACAAACACACCTGCGAAAGCAAATTTGTCCTTGGGCAACATTTTGCCCACCATCCCGAAGTCAATGAGGACGATGCGACCGTTTTCCTGCACAAACACGTTACCCGGGTGAGGGTCGGCGTGGAAATAGCCAAATTCGAAGATTTGCGTCAGGTAGATGTCCAATCCCAATTCCGCAATCGCCGTAGGTTCCAGCCCCCATTTGATCAACTGATCGACATCGGTGATTTTGCAGCCCTTGACGAACTCGATCACGAGGACCTTGTCGGTGCTGATTTCGCGATAAGGCTTTGGGACGTAAAAGGACTTTTGAGCCTTGTAAAAATTCCGGAACTGCTCCATTGCCCTACCTTCGGTGAGGTATTGCAGTTCCTTGGACATGGTCTTTTCAAACGAATCGACGATGTCAATGGCGTTGAGGATGCCTTGTTTCTGAAAATAGTTGTCGGCGTAGCCGACCAAGTCCTTGATGATCTGCAGGTCGCTTTGAATCTGCTCGCGCACCCCGGGGCGCTGCACCTTCACAACGACTTCTTCGCCCGTGATCAACCTGGCGCGGTGCACCTGCCCGATGGAGGCGGAGCCGATCACGTCATTCTCGAAGTAGGAGAAAAGTTCCTCGATCTTTTTCCCTGTCTCGTGCTCGATGACCGCGATTGCTTCCTCGGTCGGAAAGGGCGGCACGTTGCTTTGCAGTTTTTGGAGCTCATTGATCAGCTCTTCGGGCAAAATGTCAGGGCGGTTGCTCAGCACCTGACAAAGTTTCACGAATGTCGGACCGAGTTCTTCGGCTGCCATGCGCACGCGTTCCCAGCGGCTGTATTCAAACACGGGCCTGCCTCTGCGTTGCCAAGTAAGGCGTCGTTTTTGGGAAACCAAGCCGCGTAGCCGCGAATGGGTCACCAAATCCTCAAAGCCATACTTGAACAGTACGCCGATCACGGCCCTGATGCGCCGGATATTCTTGATGGTACGCGTGATCTGCATATTCCGAAGGGTGCACGAAATTAAGAAGAATGCTTGATTTGGCAGCAAACTAAAACGACCTCATTCTTGTGGAACGAGGTCGTTGTATGAACCGTCCGCCAGAGGCGGCATTTGTCCGGCCAAAATTAGGCTTCTGCAGTCGCTGCTTCAGCAGTTTTCTTGGCAGGAGCTTTTTTCTTGGATTTGGCGTCTTCCTTTTTCTCAGGAACTTCGATGCCCAATTTGGTTTCGACCACTGCGAGGCGATCCTGAAGCTCTTGAACTTGGGTTTGTGTGGCGAGGTTCATGCGCACCATCACTTCTTCGACCACTTTCTTCAATTTGGTCTCAAACTCTTCGCGCTTGGACTCAGTATTTTTGAACAGGTCGTCGACCAATTTCTTGCCTTCTTCTTGTGACAATTTGTCTTCGTCCACCAGTTTCTCAACCGACTTTTGGAATTTTTCGAGGCTTGAAGAAACCATACCGACACCGGTGTACACGAATTTTTTAAACAGATCCTCCATTTTGATGAGAGATAAAAAGGTTAATGAAAAAAGAATGAATTCGAAGAGTGACATTCAAGAATCGTGCACATGGCGGCCACAGAGGCACTTTGTTGTCTGCAACCTCATGTGAATCAATGCCAAAAGCGAGGTTTAGTGCGGATAGGGCATGATTTGAAGGCTTCAAAAAAATATTTTGAAGGTATTTTCCACTTGTGGCAAAGTGGCAGTCACATGTGACAAAGGGGCAGGGTGTCTGCCAAACACGGTCAAATCAAGTAGTTATCTGCATTCGACAATGCCTGAAATACTGAAAAAGCTGTTGGGCAAAAATTCGGGTGGTTACTTTCCGGCTTGTTCTCCGACGAATGCAACGATTTTGGTGATGGCTTCCTTGGCTTGATCCAGGTAGCGCCAGTAAATGTGCCAAACATGCATGAGCCCCTCTGAAACTTGGAGTGTCACATCAATTCCGGCGGCCTTTGCCCGCTCGGCAAGCTCTAAATCCTCATCGACAAGCACTTCGGTATCGCTCATTTGAAGCAACATCGGCGGCAAGCCTGTGAGGTCGGCATACAATGGGCTGACCAGCGGATGGTCGAGCGCCTCCTCGTCGGCATAGTTGCGGGCCCAAGTTTTCATCTCACGGAGATAAAACATCGGCGTCTTGTCCATGTACTTGTAGATGCTCGGCTTGGAGACCGTCAGATCCACCCATGGCGAAATCAAAACTTGCGCAGCGGGCATGGGCAAGCCCATTTCCTTGGCCTTCAAGAGGCAGGCCAACGCCAATCCGCCGCCAGCGGAGTCGCCCCCGACGATGATGTCCTTGGGGTCATGGCCAGTTTCCAGCAGCCATTCGTAACATCTAACGGCGTCATTCAGCGCACATGGGAACGGGAATTCGGGTGCAAGGCGGTATTCCGGGATCAGTGCACAGAATCCTGCCTGACGCACAATCTCTGCGGCAAGTGCACGATGCGTGATTTTGGATCCCAAGGCGTAACCGCCACCGTGTAGATAGAGAAAGACTTTGTTGTGATTCGCTTTTTTGGGGATGATCCATTCGCAGTCAATATGATCGACCATCACCTTTTCGGTTTCCACACCCGAAGGCATGAAAAACACGAAGGATCCCATATCGGCTACGCGGCGCATCACCGGGATGTTGTATTCGGACCCGCGCAAAGCCCATACGAGCGTGCCCAAGGTGGAGCGAATCAAGCCATGTTGTATTGTCGACACGAATGAAGTCCCAGTTTACAAATGTTAAATTAAGACTAAATCCAGCAATACAAAAGGCTAAATCGATTTTGTAACAGATAACAAAAAATCCGCAAGCCTGCGATCACGACCGGAATCGCTTGCAGATCTTGCGGATTTCTATTTAAAACCTTTGGCTTACAGCCGATTTTGTTGGGTCAAATTACCGGCTTCACCATCTTGCCCAAGAAGAGAATGCTCTTGGAGGCGTTGTGCTGAATCATGAAAATAAAAGGGTGGTCGGCCCGAAAATTGCGGATCGGATCTTCTTGCATCGCAGCGGATTTCTCCGCGACCACCACCGCAGTCGCTGCTGCAGCCTCGGTTCCCTCCTCATTGACCTCGACAAATGCCTTGTGAAAAACATCGCTGATCTTGAATTCGACAGGATCCGAAAACATGTTGGAAAAATCTGCGGATTCAAACAAAGAGGCCATTCCGAGAGAAGACAGGGCTGGCTTGATCGAACCGCCGCCTTCGATTTTGAACTTGGGGAGCCAAACATTGACGGGTGCCGGATGGAGCTGCATCGAAATCAGCGACCATTGTGCGGCGTCAAGTTTCTTTTCCAAATCAGCCATCTTGTCCAACTCTGGAAGCAAGACGATCATTGAGAGGTCGTCGCCCTGGTAGGGCAGGGAAAGTGCCTCAAAACCATCCATTTGGGCATATTTGAGCTTCTGCTTTTTGTAGGGCAAATACATCAGCGGGGCCTCCACCTTGTTTCCCTTTGAAAGCCAAAAGGGTTGTGACTGCGTCAGCTTCTTGTCGAATTCGAATTTCCACTTGCCCTTGAAATAGATGGCATTGGTGAGGACCATGCGGGTGAGTTCGGTGAGAGAGCCCTCGGGAAGAAGATTTTTGATGCGTTGGTTTGTCTGCTTTTCGACCCAAGCGTTGATGGTCTTGCGTGAATTTTCGAAATCGGATTTGAAGTTGAGCGGCAAGGATTCACCGTGGTAGACCTTGCGGATGACGGAAAGAAATTCTGGTTTGAGGTGAAATGACTTTTCGGGCCAAATGGCATTGGCTACGGCCAAAGCGTAGGGAGCGTCGCCACGGCTCAAGGCGGCACCCAATTCGCTGAGTCCGGCATGGAGAACTTCCCTTTCTGGCAGTGCGAGGGTGTTCTTGAGAATGTCGAGGGTGGTGCCACCTGCCCCCTCAGAGGTCATCGCCAAGGCTGCGAAGACCGAAAATCCAGACATAAATTGATTTTCCTCGGGCTTTTCGCCCACCAATTTCTGGTAGAGGTTGAAGCCAAAGGCATTGCTTGCGGCTGCGACGGCATCCAACGGTTTTGCTTGTTCTGTGGGGCTACTTTCACCAAGATTTCCGAGCGCACAAGCGACAGCTGTTTGCGCGGCACCAAGACAAAACATTCCAACAATCATGGATTTCAAAGGAATCATCATTCTACGGGCTTCGAATTTCATCTTTCTATTCTTTGATTTTCTTCACGGGATTCGAAAGGGCTCGAATCTGAAAGCTAGGTGAAGTTTGTTGGAAAATTCCACAAATGCATTCAGAAAATTCACGATTCAAAACACGATCGATGCTGATATTCGTCAGTAAACGAGCTCCTTGCATTCATTTGGGCGCAACTGAATCTCCACCATTCATGCATTGAAAACTTGGTCGCCCACTTCAGCAGCAAAAAGGGCCATCCACTTGCGCGGACAGCCCTTTCGTATTCTTGCTGAAAAGCCTTACAACTTTGCGAGCAGTTCCTTCTTTTTCTCGTTGAATTCCTCTTCCGTCAGTACTCCGGCAGCCTTCAACTCAGCCAAGTCTTTCAAGGTTTTCATGATGTCTTCCTTGCTTTGGACCGGTGGCTGATTCTGGTTGTTCTGCGTATTCTGCTGATTTTGTTGCTGATTCTGCATGTTTTGCATCATCATGTTCGCCATCATCATGCCGGCCATGTCCATGTTTCCGCCGCCGTTTTTGGCAGCATCTTCCATGGATTTTGCCTGCTGAAACTGCTGGAACTTGTTCAAGTCACCGACCATGTTCATCTGCGTGTTTTTGCGCAGGAACTCGTTGACTTCGGGAGGAAGCGTGATGCTTTGAATCTGGAAGTCGGTGATATCGAGGCCAAATTGCTCGAAGTAGTCATGGATGCGCGGCATCAAGGCCTTGGTAAACTCCGACTTCTGGGCCTGAAGTTGCACGAAGGACAAACCTTGCTCGGCCATTTCAGCGACAACTTCTGTGAAGCGGTCGACCAATTTGCCACGCAATGTGCCTTCGAGTTCACTCACTTGCACCTCAGGATCGGTACCTGCGAATTCCTTGAAGAATTTGCCGGCATCTTTGACACGGAAGTTGAAGGCACCAAAGGCGCGGATTTCAACCTGGCCAAATTTGCTGTCCGGGATATAGACCGGCGTTGGGGTACCCCACTTCAGGTCAGTGAATTGACGGGTATTGACATAGTAGATGTCAACCTTGAATGGCGACTCAAAGCCATATTTCCATGACCTGAGCGAGGTCATGATGGGCATGTTGCGGGTTGTGAGTTCGTAGCGGCCGGGCTGGAAAATGTCGGCTGCAGAACCCTCGTTGATCATGAGGGCCACTTGTGACTCACGCACGGTGAGTTGGGCACCCATTTTCACTTCCTTGTCTTGGTCGGGAAATTTCCAGATGATCGTATCGCGGGAGGCATCCACCCATTCGATGACATCGATAAACTGGCCACGGATAAAGTCAAAAAGTCCCATAATGTATCTTTATAAATCTAAGTCTAAGGTAGAAATTTATTGGATAACCTGTGTTTTGATTTTCTCTTTTTTCCAAAGCGGCACGGTGGAGCAGGGTTCGCCATACATGAGCTTGTCGGCGATCGCGCGGAGTCGCACGATGAATTCCACAAATGTGGCTTGGGGAATCTCTATGTCGCCACAACCTTTCACGACAATTTTTTTGCCCTCCAAGGCAGCATAGTCGATGCGGGCGAGTGATTTTTGCCAGATGGCCTTTTCAAGATCTTCACGGCTACCAAATACGATGGTTGCGGCAAAAGGTTGGAGTTGAATCGCCAAAAGCATCCAAGTCCAGCCTGGAATGATCGCATCGGCCGAGCAATAAAGGTGTACATGCTGCCCGGCGTACTGTGCCCAATCGTGTTCTGCAAGCCAAACACGAAAATCAGCTTCCTTGAGAAGCATGCCCATGTACAGCCGCTCCGCGATATCGATACCCACTCTTGGACCATTGTCATAATAGTCGGCGAGGTCAAAAGAAACGAGCGGACTGAGGGCGATTTTGTTGACGATGTCCTTTTCCATGTTGTCGAATACGGGATTAAAATAAGGAAGTCTTGGGTGAGTGGAAAACGTATCTCAGGAGGATTTGGTTTTGATACCTAATCAGAAACCGAAGTAGAAGGGGAATTGTCCCCATTGCAAAGATAATGTGCGATGGCACGCAATGTCGGTGGCGGACTCAATCGTTCATTTTCACTTCGCGTTGTCACTCATCGCGATACTGACGCGGATGCGCGCCTTGCCCAAAGTTCGATGATGACACGAACCCAAGCAAAAAAGCATGGCAATGCCTTCAAATGATAGGGATAGGCGTAAGCCTTTCGAAATGACTTGGGAGTAATGTCTGAAAAAAGCAGCGAAACACCGGCAAATACAAATAGCAGCAATAGAATGTCGGGCCATTGCCTTGGACCACTGAAAAACCAGAGCGCGACACCCATCATTGCAATCACATACGAAGGCGATTCCGCCTTGTGGTTAAAAATGACCATCCAAATCAACAGCGCCGCCAAAACCAATTGCCTGAACCATGGCTGCTTCCATTTTTGAATTTGAATTAAAGGCAACAGCATCAAAACCAGGCTGATACCTAACAAGAGCGTTTTGGGCGGGTTCATGCCCGAAAAAGATCCCAGCATTCCAAAAAAGGACATCCCGGCATATTTTGCGTGGTCGCCTAGAATCTGTGTATGCCAAGCTTCGTAGATCCCCCACAATTCTGAAGGGCTCACGACCACGAGTGGAACCAAAGCAAGCACCGCGATCCAAAGCAGGGTATACAAGGCTAGCTTTGGTTTTTGCGGATAGAAAATGAACAACAAAATCGCCCCAAATCCAAATAGTTTGATGAATCCTGTAATCACGATGAAAAGTGTCGCAGGCAGGTATTTGCGACGTTCAAGGAAGGCAAATGCGAGCAGCAACAAGGCTGCTACAAGCGCGTTGGTTTGTTGCGCTTGGAGGCAAAGCAGGCATTCAAAGCTGGCAAATACAAAAAACAGAAATTGCTTTGGAGGGTCCATGCCTGGCAAGGCGCGCATCGCGGCATAGGTCACTCCGACTGTGACCATCAACCATAACCAAAGTCCTATGCCTTGAGGGACATAAGCGAACAAGCCAAAAAACAAGGCAAACGCTGGACTGTATTTATAAGTGAAACAATGCTCGTCCAGATGGTCAATGTAGAGGTTTTTGCCATTGAGCAAATGTTCGTGGGAATACACAAAAAGGTCGTAGGTCTCGATTTGGGAACAGGCGGGCCCCTTGTAGGTTTTTGAGTTGTAATAAGTTTGGATGCAGGCAAAAGTGCCCATGCCAATGAGGATCACCAAAATCGTGTATCTCCAGTTGGCTACAGCCAAAGCTGCCCTCTTTAAGCGGTGATGGATGCCTCTCTGTTCCAATTTTTCCTATTCCCGAGACGTCAAATGTCAACAATAAGCTGCAAACCTAGAAAAATGTGCAGCCAATTTTGTTGTGCTGAAATGCCATTCATGTAGAAGTTCAATGCGCATTTGCCCGTGACCGGCTCATCCCGGCCATTCGCCAGTCTCGCTTTGCTCCCGAGCCATTGCCTCGTAATCAGGAATTTCCGAAAACTTGAAGTGGGGGTATTTGTCCTTGTATTCCTGACGAACCAGATCGAGCAACTGCTTTTTCAAAACGTCGATGTTGAGGTTGGCGCCTGCGGCGACAAAGGTTGCAGGTGCGTTTTCGCGGGCGATCCAGGTTTTTTCCAACGAATCGCGCTCCTCTGCCGACAATCGGTCGATCTTGTTGAAGACGACGATCGTGGGTTTCTCGTTGGCTTTGAGGGAGGCGAGCGTCTCATTGACCACTTGGATTTGCTCCTCAAATGCAGGGTGACTGAGGTCGACCACGTGCAGGAGAATATCGCTTTCGCGTACCTCATCGAGCGTGCTTTTGAAGCACTCGACCAAGTCGTGGGGGAGCTTGCGCAGGAAGCCGACGGTATCGCTGAGCAAGAAAGGTACTTGGTCCACGACCACCTTGCGCACGGTGGTGTCGAGGGTCGCGAAAAGTTTATCTTCGGCGAGGACATCACTTTTGCTCAGGCGGTTCATGAGCGTGCTTTTTCCGGCATTGGTATAGCCGACGAGGGCGACACGCACCATCTCGCCGCGGTGCTTGCGGCGGGTCTGATTTTGCTGATCAATTTTTTTGAGATCCTCTTTGAGCAGGTCGATCTTGAAACGGATGTTACGGCGGTCGGTTTCGATTTCCTTTTCGCCAGCACCTTTCATACCAATACCGCCCTTTTGCTTGCTCAAGTGCGTCCAAAGCCCTGTCAATCTCGGCAATAGATATTGTAATTGAGCGAGTTCCACTTGCGCCTTGGCCTGTGCTGAGCGTGCCCTTTCGGAGAAAATGTGCAGGATGATGCCACTTCGATCCATGACCTTGACCTCCAGCACACGGTCGATGTTGCGCACTTGTGAGGGTGTGAGATCATCGTCAAAAATCACAAGGTCCACTTTGTGTTCATCTACATAGGCCTTGATTTCTTCCAGCTTTCCCTTGCCAACATAGGTGCCTGAATGGACCTTGTCCATCTTCTGAAGATATACTTTGAGGGTTACTGCTCCTGCTGTTTGCGCGAGCAGTTGCATCTCTTCCAAATATTCTTCTGCCTTTTCCTTGGTGACCGTGCGGTTATAGATCCCCACCAAAATGGCCTTTTCTTTGCCTGCGTATTCCAATTTAACTCCTTGTGAATTCATGTTGTGCGAGCTCCCTCAATGACAGACTGACAGTGAGCGTGCAGCTTCTATTGCAAATATCCACCGAATTGGCGAAAACTTTGCTATCTTTACAATGTAGGTCGTGTGAGGTAAGAAGATGGCGGTTGGAAATTTTGATTTCCGATTTGATGTTTTGATTTTTGCCGTGGCCAGAAATGGCTTTCTTGAGATCAACACTTGAAACTTTGAACTTGACAGGAAAACCCTCCAAGGGTCCCAAAATAAAGCCTGAATCGAAAAAAAAGGCGCATTCTATTCCGTCGCTTCCTTTCGAAGTGGTCGTGATGGCAGGTGGGAAAGGTGAGCGTTTGAGTCCTTTGACGGATGACCTCCCAAAGCCCCTTGTGAAGATCGGCAATCGCCCCATTGCTGAGTACAGTATCATTCGGCTTCAAAAGGCTGGCGTGAAACATTTCACATTTTGTGTCAACCATTTTGGAGAGCAAATCGCAGCGCACTTTGGAGATGGCTCTGATTGGGGGTTGACCTTTGAGTACATCTTTGAACCTAAACCGCTCGGCACGATGGGCGGAGTGGCCCTCAAAGAAAACTTCGTTTACGACGATTTGCTCGTGATCAATGGCGACTTGCTCACCACCATTAACTTCGAAAAGTTTTTCGCCTTTTTTGTAGAAGAAGATGCAGATATGGCGGTGGCAACGATTCCCTACCGCATCAACCTTCCTTACGGCATCATTGAACTGGACGACCAACACGTCATCAGCTCAATCAAAGAAAAGCCCACTTTTACTTATCATATCAACTGTGGCATTTACTTCGTGCGGAAAGAGTTGCTTCAACTTGTTCCGGCAAACAAGCGATTTGACGCCATTGAGCTCATCGAAACCGCCATGCGCGCCGGGAAAAAAGTATCTTCCTTTCCGGTGATGGAATATTGGATCGACATCGGAAAGATGGACGACTATCAGAAAGCACAAGAGGACGTGCAGTTCCTCGATTTCTGAGCCCAAAACCTTTAGGTATTTTTAACGAATGTATCCCCTAGGGTCGGTAGGACCCGATTTTTGCATTAATTCAAGGTGAAAACACGCTTTCTGGAGCGATTTTGCTCGGATCTGGCAAAACCAAGGGTTACGGACCTGCGTTTAAAGGACTATCTCGGACTTTGACGAATTGGATGATGAAAAGATCGGTTGGAACATTTTTGCTTGCTTTTGTTGGTGCTGCATTGGGTTTTGGGGTCATGCGGTGGGTTACGCCAGCCGCTGACACCGGTTTTCAATTGAGCAAACCCATGGTGGTAGCCGCCAATCAAACCCATTTGCCCAATAGAGATCTCTCGCAAGTCGGGGAGTTGCCCAGTTTCGTTCAGGCATCCGCAATCGCGACACCCTCTGTGGTGCACATTCGGTCGTTTTTTGCCGAAAAATCAGGCGATCCTTTCCATGGTTTTTTTGGCAGCCCGTTGCAGGGCGGCATGCGGCCACAATCCTCGGGATCCGGCGTGATCATCTCCAAAGACGGCTATATCGCGACCAATAACCACGTGGTCAAAGGCGCCGAAAAGGTGGAAGTAACCTTGGAAGACAAACGCAGCTTCAAAGCAACCATTGTCGGCACAGACCCCACAACTGACCTTGCCTTGCTCAAAATCGATCAAGACGATCTCCCTTTCCTTCCTTTTGGCAATTCTACAGAGGTTTTGGTCGGCGAATGGGTGCTCGCAGTCGGCAATCCATTTAACCTGACCTCCACCGTCACCGCCGGCATCGTAAGTGCCAAAGGCCGCAGCCTCAACCTGCTGAATGAGGAATTTGCCATCGAGAGCTTCATCCAAACCGACGCTGCAGTCAATCCAGGCAACAGCGGAGGCGCCTTGATCAACACTGCCGGCCAACTCATCGGCATCAACACGGCCATCGCCTCGGAAACAGGCTCATTTTCAGGCTATTCATTTGCAATTCCCGTCAACATCGTGCGCAAGGTCATGGAAGACCTCCGCGAATTTGGCGAAGTGCAACGTGGCATCATCGGCGTGCAAATCCAGAACATCAACGCACAAATCGCCGAGAAATATGGGCTTGAGACCTTGGAGGGCGCTTTGGTAACAGGCACGATCCAAGGCGGAGCAGCGCAGTCTGCCGGCATCGAGCAGGGAGACATCATCACCAAGGTGAATGAAACCCCGATTCGTGGTGCCTCCGAATTGCAAGAGGAAATTGGGATTTACCATCCCGGTGACAAGGTGCAACTCACCTTGATCAGGGATGGAGCCACCCGCCAAATGGAAGTTGTCCTGCGCAGCCGCGAAGGCAAGACAACGATGAATGAACGCACCGCAGACGGGCAAAAACCCTCGGAAACCAACGATTCCGAAGGTTTCAACACAAAACTTGGTGTACAATTGGAGGCGATTACCTTGACGGAAAAGGGCAAGCTTGGCTTGGAAAACGGCGTCAAGGTCGTAAAACTGCGCAAAGGCAAATTGTTGGATGCAGGGTTGGAAGAGGGTTTTGTGATCACCCGTGTCAACAAACACTTCGTGGAAAGCCCCGCCGATGTCGAACGCTACGTGGCGAGCAGTGAAGGGGGTATCTTGATCGAAGGTGTGACCGCGGATGGCAAGAAGAAATTCTTCGCTTTTGAGTAAGCCACGATAACGACGCTTGCCGGATTCAAAAGCATTTGCCGATGCATCCAAGCCCGCTTGGCAAAATCTGCGTTGGCAAAAAATGAAGCTTGATCAAGTTGCTGAAACCAATCAGCCAACGGCTTTTGCTGGAACTGCCTTGTAGGCGCGGTGCGCCAAAAACAGGAATCCGACGCCTACGACGAACATGCATCCAAGAAACAGCGATGCATTGCGCATGGTGCCGGTGAGGTTGATGATGACACCGTAGGAGAATGTTCCGGTCGCCGTGGCAACCTTTTCCGTCAATTCATAAAAGCTGTAATAGGAGGCGTGGTCATCGGTTTCAGGCAGAAGTTTGGCATAGGTGCTTCTCGCAAGCGCCTGAATACCACCCATGACCGTGCCGACAAAAAATGCAACCACGTAGAAGCCGACCTTGTCGGTGACAAAAAAGGTGGAGCAGCAAACCAAGGCCCAAATCGAGGCAGAGATCATGATGGCTGGAATATTCCCGATTCGACCCGAAATGGCCGCAAACAGGTAGCTTCCACCAATGGCTACAAATTGAATGATCAACACAGTGATCATCAGCTCACTTGCCGACATGCCGATTTCCTTTTCTCCAAAAAGGGTCGCTAAATAGATCACAGTCATGTACCCCAGCGCACAGAAGAAAAATCCGGCCAAGAAAAATACCAGCTTGCGTTGCGCGGGCTGCCGCAATTGGCGCACCACGTTCAAAAGCTCTTTGTAGCCATGCGTGAGCAGGCGCTTGGAGTCGACCGGACGGGTATGGGTGCGTGCAGGCAACCCTGCAAAGGCGATTTGTGCGAAGCCTAACCACCAAAGTCCGGCCATCATGAAGCTGAAACGCGTGGCCAAGCCCGTATTGGGGTCACCATTGGGAAGATTGGGGATGCCAAAGGTATTGGGCATCATGATCACGACGAAACAAAGGATGAGCAGAATTGACGAGCCGATATAACCCATCGTGAAACCGCGTGCGCTCACGCGGTCCATTCGCTTTTCTTCGACGATTTCAGGCAGGAATGCATTGTAAAAAACGAGGCTGCCTGCGAATCCGATACTTGCCATGATCGACCCGACGACGCCAATCCAAAGATTTTCCCTGCCGGTAAAGAAAAACAGGGAGATGGATGCGAGTGCCCCGATGCTGGAAAATATCTGCATGAAGAGCCTTTTCCTGCCCGCATAGTCCGCAATCCCTGACAATATCGGGGAAATCATCGCCACCATCAGGAAGGAAAGGGAGACCAGGTAGCTATAAAACTCACTATTGACGACTTGGCGGCCGAGGAACTCGATATAGCTCACGTCACCGGTTTTGGTCACTGCGCCAAAGTAGATCGGGAACACCGCCGTGGTGATCACCAATGGATAAACGGAGTTGGCCCAGTCGTACCAACACCAAGCATTGATGATCTTCTTGTTGCCCTTTTCTATGCTCATGCCAAAATCGTTGCGTTGGGATTGGATGCAAGCTAATGAATTATTTGCTCCGTAAACGGTGAACTACATCGTCATCAAACCATTTCAGGAGCCTTTAGATCGGAGTCAGATGCGCAACCCAAAACCTGATTCGGAGAAACTCATCGGCCCCTGACCTGCGATTTTCATGTTTTTTTATCCGATTGGCCTGCGTTTTCAAGTTTTTTCAGGGCCGTTGGCGTTACCCGAAAGGTCATTTTTTCCGCATTCGCAAGTCGCTCATAATCAAAATGTTGCTCTCGCACACATGTGTATACATTATACGTGTGTGGCACTGTTACCTGGCACCTGCTTTTTCCATTGTCAGCCAAGCCCAACCCCGGAAGTTTGCAACATCAAATTTTAATTCTTTCACAAAAACATTAACGAAAATGAAAAGTGCAGTAGGAACAGCGGAACAAATGCCGCCGGTGAGCAAGGAAGAAAACCTGAAAGTGCTGACCACACAAATTCTGAAGACGATGATTTTGCTGGGCAAACCCTTCGGCCAAAACTACCTGATCAATGTGATGACCGGCAATCCGGAAACCAATTACCGTGATTTGAGCCATACCAAGCTCGAGACCTTCGGGGCTGTGCCACGGTATATGGCCAACCGCCTCGCTTGTGTGATCCACTATTTGGTCGATGCCGGACTGGTGGAGACAAACGTCCCGGCCTGCAATGTCCTCAAACCGACCGATGCTGGCAAAGCCTGGCTCGACGATCCGCAAGACCTGATGGCCAACTCAGGTCGCATGAACTTCACCGGCTTGGAAATCTACCTCCGCAATGCGCTCCGTGCCCACCGCAATGAAACTTCAAAAATCACTGGGACAGATTCCTGGGCGATATTCACCGATTATACCATGGACCGCATTGTTTTGGGCAAACCCTTGAGCCTTGAATATCTGCTGCGAATCCCGGGATTTTCCACTGCCAAATGCGAAAAATTTGGCCCGGGAATCATCCGTGTGGTGCAAAATGTGATTGAAAACTACGATGAATTCCGTCGGCAGACTTTGGTGCAGCAAGCCAAAGGACCTGGTTACCAGACGGTAAAGAAGATGTTTGCCGACAATTTCACATTGCCCGAGATTGCCCGGGTGGCTACGCTGAAGGTCGATACGGTGGTACGTTACCTCTGCGACCTCCACGAAATCGGTCAGGTGGACATGGTGCCCTGGATCGAAAAAAACATCAGCAGCAAATCCCTTTTCAAAGGCGTCGAATACTTCAACCGCGTCCAAGCTCCGACCTTGAAAGAAGCCTATTCGACGCTGGGCTTGGACTACAATACCCTTCGTTTTGCCTGGTTGTACAAGCGTGACACCGATGCACGGAAGGAAGAAGCGCGCTTGAGCGCTTGAAAATTGACCACTTACGTTTCGTTCTTTGAAGAAAAGTCCCGCCCCTCTGCGGGATTTTTCATTTTTAGCTTTTGAAAACCAACAGATTTCTGCTTACCTTTGTCACCCATTCACGGAGAGGTGTCCGAGTGGTTGAAGGAGCACGCCTGGAAAGTGTGTGTATCTCAAAAGGGTACCGCGGGTTCGAATCCCGCTCTCTCCGCAAAACAAAGGCTTGCGCCGCGTGTGGGCAAGGCAGGGGGTGTGAACAAAGTGATCACCCAAATACTTGCCCACACGTACGCACCTTCGTACAAACCCAAACGATTGCACAACTAAATATTCAAGACCATTCCGGAAGGTGTTTGAATTTGCGAGGTTGGAAGTCTCTTCCCTTTCCACAAGAATGCCCAAGTGATGAAATGTCTGCTGAAGGAGTAAGCAAAGTTGTGGATCAAGCGGAATGCTTGTGGTCAGCGACGAAGTGCATCCCGTTTGCATTACATCCATTTCGCTGATGGATCTGATCGGGGTTCCAAAGTTGGATCGTGCTGACACACAGCTTCTGGACCTCCTTTGCAAACAGCATCTTTTCAGGTCGAGGGTGAATCCTGCAAGGCAACCGTTGGAAGCCATGCACCCTCCGATTGGGGTAAAGTGTGACCACGTACTTGGCCAAAGGCATGACGATCCCAAGGCGACTTCCCGAATCGTCCTTTATACCCTTGTCCGAACCCAAATGTCGAAGGCCGCCAGCGGCGTCAGCCGTTATGCTTTTGTCAGCTTCTCAAATCCAGTGTATTTCTGCAGCACTTTTGGCAAAGTCACCGTGCCGTCTTCATTCTGGAAATTCTCCAAAATTGCGGCCATGATCCGCGGGAATGCCAATGCTGAGCCATTCAAGGTATGGCAAAGGGTGTTTTTGTTGCCGTCTTTGAAACGCAGCTTGAGGCGGTTGCTTTGAAATGTCTCGAAACAAGACACGGAGCTCACCTCGAGCCAGCGCTGCTGCGCACCGCTCCAAACTTCCAGATCATAGGTTTTTGCGGAGGCAAAACCCATATCGCCGCTGCAAAGCAGCAATACCCTGTGGTGCAAGCCCAACTTGTCAAGCAAGCCGCGGGCATGTTCCAACATCGCTTCGTGACGCTCATAAGATGTGTCAGGGTGCGAAAGCTCTACGATTTCGACCTTGTCAAATTGATGCAAGCGGTTCAGCCCGCGCACATGTGAGCCATAAGCGCCCGCCTCACGACGGAAACACTGCGAATACGCGCAATTTTTGATCGGCAAGTCCCCTGCATCCACGATCACGTCACGGTAGAGGTTGGTGACAGGTACCTCAGCTGTCGGGATCAGATAAAGCTTGTCCTCGGGCACATAGTACATTTGCCCTTCTTTGTCCGGGATTTGGCCTGTACCATAGCCGGAATCTTCATTGACCAAAAGTGGCGGCACCACTTCCATATAGCCCACTGCAATGGCTTCGTCCAAGAAGAAGGTCTTCAGCGCACGCAAAAAGGCGGCACCTTGTCCTTTATATACAGGAAATCCTGCGCCGGTGATTTTTGCGCCAAGGGCAAAGTCCACGATGTCGAGGTCGTCGAGAATTTCCCAGTGCGGACGTGCCCAAGGGCCCAGGTCGGGAACGCTGCCATGCAGCGAAACCACGACATTGTCGTCGGCACTTTTGCCAAATGGCACCGTGGGATGCGGTGTATTGGGAAGGGTGAGCAACAGTTTGGTTTGCTCGTCGTCCTCCTCCTTGAGCCTTTGTTCCAGCGCAGCAATCTGCGATTTGGCTGCGGAGGAGATGGCTTTGGTCTTTTCGGCCGCTTCCGACTGACCAGCTTTCATCAATTCGCTCACGGCGGCAGAAGCCTTTTTGGCTTCGGCACGCAACGTTTCCGCTTGCAGCATCACATCGCGGCGGCTTTGGTCGATGTCCAGCAGGCGCTGAATCACCTGTTCTGCATCGGGAAAGTTCCTCGCTTTGAGCCCCGTGATAAATGGCTCTTTATTTTCTCTGATCTTGCGTATTTCCAGCATTTGTCCAATTTTCCTGCAAAATAACAAATTCCAACGCAAACGAGCAGCCCCGATAATGGAATTCGGCACCAAGAATGCAAGGAATTCAAAAGAAATTAGGATCGGCAAGTCCAAAGATTTGCAGAATCAAACCTTCTCCCTAGATTTGCCCACAGTTTGATTGCAGAATCGGGACAGCACTCACGAATGCAGGGTGCTTCTGTTCAAATTGACAAAATCCTTCCGCGGGTGCTTGGAAATCAAAATTAAAGCTTGTTGGTATTGCAAAACTTGGATGCATTCCCGTTCTTTGTCCTCAATCTGCTCCCACAAACTTTTCTTCCACATATTCCGTTGTTGATTGGGACGCAGCAAAATCATCTATGTTACGGAAATAAGAATGAGTTTCACTGAAAATTGGGTGTAACAAATCATTTATGCACGATATTATTGAATTGAATGGCCTTCTGTTGAATGAGCTGAAAGACGTTGCGAAAGGCCTGGGGATTGAAGATTACAAAGGCCTGAAAAAGCAGGATTTGATCTATAAAATTCTGGACCACCAAATGTCGATGGCTGCCGAAAGTCCAGCCAAAGCCGAAGAGACCGGAGCCAAGAAGCGTCCGGGTCGCAAGGCCAAGGAAGAGGTGGAAGCCCCGACCCTCCAATTCGAGGAAGTGAAAGAAGAGCAATTGCCAGTGGTCGAACCCAAGGTCGAGGCTCCCAAAATCGTTGAAAAGCCACCGGTAGGCCGCAAAACTGTGGTCGCTCCGATCGTCAAAAAGCCAGTTGCAGAGAAGAAGGCTCCGATAGAGGTGGAAACCCCTGTCGAAAGTCCGATTTCAAATGAAGAGCCAGTGGATACAAGCGAAAAACCATCCGTGGTGAAACGCGAATCCGCAGCCGACCTGTCCAATCGTGGCAAACGTCCGCGGTTGACCGAGCGCGAACGCAACGAAGAAGCGGCAGCGCGTGGATTTGCCGAGCGCAGCATTTTCAGCGAAAAACCCAAGGAAGAGCGGCCTATCGTGGAGCGCGTCGTAGAGGAGAAGCCGGTGGTCGAGCGGGAAGAGCCCATCGAAAAACCAGCCGTTGAGCGCAATGTCGAGCGTCCAAAAGACTTTTCACGTGAAGGTCAGAACCGCGAGTTTCAAACCCGCGAAACGCCGACACGTGACTTTCAAAATCGTGAATTCCAAAATCGCGAGCAACGCGAAAACCGTGAACCGCGTGAGCAGCGTGAAAATCGTGAACCACGTGAGCAACGCGAAAACCGTGGCAATGACCGCGACCAACCACACCGCGAATACCTGAACCGCAGCATGGAGCGGGGCATTGAACGCGGAAACGAGCGTGGCAATGAACGCGAAAGGCCGATTCGCCAGGAAAACCAGCCCCGCGAACAACAGCATCGCGAAGAGGGCGGTGGAGGCGGTCAGTTTGAGCGCCGCAAAGAAAAAGAATTCAACTTCGACGGCATCATCAGCAACCACGGTGTGCTCGAAGTCATCACAGAAGGTTACGGATTCCTCCGTTCACCTGAATACAACTACCTCCCTTCGCCAGACGATATCTACGTTTCGCCTTCGCAGATCAAGCTCTTTGGTTTGAAGACGGGCGATACCGTGTTTGGTCAGATCAGTCCACCTAAAGAAGGCGAACGTTATTTTGCCCTGCTCAAGGTTGAAACCTTGAACGGCCGTCGCCCGGACGAAGTCCGCGACCGGATCAACTTTGATCACTTGGTGCCGATTTTCCCAGAAGAGAAGTTCAAGCTTGAGCGCCCAGGTGAAAAAGACCTGAGCCTCCGGATTTTGGACTTGTTTTCCCCGATCGGCAAAGGACAGCGTGGTTTGATCGTGGCGCAGCCCAAGACCGGTAAAACCGTCTTGATGCAAAAGGTCGCGAATGCCATTGCCGCCAACCACCCCGAGGCTTATTTGTTGGTCCTGTTGATCGACGAACGCCCTGAGGAGGTCACCGACATGGCCCGCAACGTGAATGCCGAGGTGATTGCCTCGACCTTTGACGAGCCCGCCGATCGTCACGTACAAGTTGCGACCATCGCCTTGAGCAAAGCCAAGCGCATGGTGGAATCCGGCCACGACGTCGTGATCCTCTTGGACTCGATCACCCGTCTTGCCCGTGCCCACAACACTGTCATGCCAGCTTCCGGAAAGATTCTCTCCGGTGGTGTGGACGCCAACGCCTTGCACAAGCCAAAGCGTTTCTTTGGTGCAGCGCGTAAAGTTGAGCATGGTGGATCGTTGACGATTTTGGCAACCGCCTTGATCGACACAGGTTCCAAGATGGACGAGGTGATCTACGAAGAATTCAAAGGCACCGGCAACATGGAATTGCAACTCGACCGCCGCTTGAGCAATCGCCGGATTTATCCTTCGGTCGACGTGCTCTCTTCGGGTACGCGCCGCGAAGACTTGTTGCTCGAAGCCAAAGACCTGAGCCGCATCTGGGTGCTGCGCAAGTTCATGGCCGACATGAACCCGATCGAGGCGATGGAATTCTTGCAGGACCGCATGCGCGGAACCCGCGACAATGCCGAGTTCTTGATGTCGATGAACGGCTAATTTCGAAAGAATCCAATGAATAAAATGGGCCGCCTTCATTTGAGGCGGCCCATTTTATTTTCCCGGTGCGAGAAGGAAGTAGCTGAGATACCCGCTTAGTGGGTACCGACAGTGAATTTTCCCTCGATCAATTGGCCATTTGCGATTCCTCTTACAAAATAGAGTCCAGCCGGCAGTGTTTGAACTTCGATCCGAAAGTCTGCTTCACGGGTCAATGTTCCATTTGCGATCTGCATTCCTGAGATGTCGAAAACGACAAACGTGGTACTTTCGATGTTTTCTGGAAGCCGCAGGTACAGGTACGCGGTGCTTGGATTTGGAAAAGCGCAAAAGCTGAGCGGCGAAGTTTGATTCGTCAATTGCGTCACGGTACCATATTTGGCAGCGGCGTAGACAGTATTGTCAGCCTCCAATTCGCTGAGGTCGTATGTGGGCAACTGCAGCGCCGTCAGTGTATGCGATTGTGTGTTGTACCCCCACAAACCCAATGCTGTGTCCTCCGCAATGAACGCCATCGTATGCGTGGCCTGATCGTAGGTGTTGGCACCGATTTGCAAACCAGGGAACTGTGAAAAATCTCCATCCAAGGTCATTGCACCGGTAACAGTATCGATCTTTTGAATTTGTACGTGCACAACGCTCGTTGTCAAGGTATCGACAAGTTGGCCCAATGCGTACAGGACGTTGTTGTCATTGTCGTATTCCATTGACGATGGCATGAATTGCCGATTGATCAATGGAATTTTGACGAAGGAAGGATTGGTGTTGGCGTGGGTGATCTTGTAGAGGTTGTAATACTGCGAGGTGTCAACACCAACGAAATAGTAGGTACCATGGTTGGAATCATAAGCGCTTCCATCGATGATATAGCCTTGGGCATCCGTGATGGTCAATAAATTCGTTTCTGTGTTGTTGGCGAGGTTATATTGAATAAAATCGAGGCTGCTGCCAATGTACATTCCTGAAGAATCAAACCGGTCGGTGGTGGTGAGTGCAAAGATTTTCCCCGTTTGCATATCGATCTCCGCATTTCCCAAGTCAAATTGCAAATTGAGGGCATCGAGGTGTCGGGTGAGAACGAAACCCGATGCATGCTGGAAATGTCCCGGATATAATACTGTCCATTGACCGCGTCAAAGACGGATGCCCCCATCACATAACCTTGTGATTGGGTCGGTACGGTAGCCTGCTGCGTCCCGGTATTGGCATTCCACCGCAGGACATTGGTCACTCCAAGCGTGTCGTTCTGGGCACCAACCAGCATGATCTGTGCTTCCGCACACGTGACAGAAACCAATGAGAACAATGAAATCAAGAAGTTTTTGAGCATCCTGGGTAGAATAAAATACTGTTGCAAAATGAAGTCCTCGTACAAGGGTAAAGCTAGGTAGGAATCGCCCGAAATGTTGAACGAAATTAAAAATAAATTAAACAAAATCTGTCGGATACTTCCATGCGACTGCTGATGGGACTAGAATAATTTTGCTAATTTCCGTCCATGAAAAAGATGCTGCTGATTGTCCTGCTCTTCGTGTTTGCATGTTTGCCATTGTCCGCCCAATTCCAGCCGGGGAAGATTTTTGTGAAGATCAAATCAGACGACCTTCGGGAGTTTCCGCAGTACCGCAATGGTCAGTCTCGGCCTAGTTATGCAGCATTTCCAGGGATCGAAGCGATTTTGGATGAATACAAGGTTTCGGAATTCTACAAACCATTCAAAACCAAAAATATCCATGTGCAGCATATCTACGAATTGCATTTTGATCCCGCATTGAATGTGGATTTGCTCCTCAAAGCATGGGATCAGTTCGCCTACATCGAATATGCCGAGCAGCTTCCGATCTATGAAATGTCCTACACGCCCAATGACTACGCGCCTTTGCAATGGGGGCTTTTCAAAATCGACGCCGGCACTGCTTGGGATGTGAACCGGGGGAGTCGTCGTGTGACCGTCGCCGTTGTCGACGATGCTTGCTTGACGACACACGAGGATCTTGCGCCACAACTTTGGACCAATCCGGGTGAAATCCCTGGAGATAGTATTGACAATGAAGGAAATGGATGGATTGATGACGTGCATGGGTACGACCTTGCTGATCGTGACAATGATCCCAATCCGCCGTCGGGCGCCGACGACAATGCCTTCAGCCATGGGACGCATACTTGCGGCATCGCCGCGGCTGCGACCGACAATGGGTTAGGCATGGCATCGGTCGGCTTCAATGTGAGCCTCGTTCCCGTGAAAGCAAAAGAAGATTCGACCATCAACGATCCGTATTTGTATGCCACATTCACTGGGATCGACTATGCCGTTGCCAATCATTTTGATATCGTAAGCATGAGTTTTGGTTCGACCAACTACAACGCTTCGCTCGCCTATCTTGTGCAAGCGGGCCATGACAGCGGCACGGTCATGATCGCTGCCGCCGGCAATACCGGCAGCTACCAAGTGCATTATCCATCCGCCTACGACGGCGTGATTTCGGTCGGCTCGACAGACTTTGACGATGGCAAATCAGGATTCAGCACCTACCATTATTCGGTGGATGTGATGGCGCCCGGGAGTGGCATCTACAGTGCCGTTGCGGGTGGCGACGACCACTATGGCTTCAAAAGTGGCACATCGATGGCATGCCCGATGGTGGCGAGCTTGGCGGCCTTGATGCTTTCGGCAGACAGTACATTGAGTCCCGACGATGTGCAGAATTGTCTGCAAAGCAGTGCGGACAATATCGATGCCCTGAATACCCAATATCTTGGCGGCATTGGTGCCGGTCGTATCAACGCGGGCAAAGCCTTGATTTGCGTGGTCCCCACTGCCATTTTTTCCCCGGCGGTCGACGGCTTTCAGCTCGAAAGAATTTTCCCGAATCCGGTTGAAACGCGTGCGCTGTTTGCTGCGAATCTGCCACATGACGGCCTGCTCAGCATCAGAGTGGTGGACATGCAAGGCCGCCAAGTCGGTGCGCCGATTCAAATTGAAGGCCAATCAGGCTTGGTACAAACCTGGTGGAACCGTCCCGAAGGCACTGCCGCTGGACTTTACCTCGTCAATTGGGAATGGGACGGCCATTTTGGCAGCCAAAGAATGCTGTTGAAATAGGTGATAAAACGCTTTAGTTGGCTTCGGGGGCGCGCGATTCGCTGGAATCTGGGATGATAGTTTTCAAAGAGAGTTTGCTGATAGCTCGGAATCGCCCATTCGCCTTGTAGGCTGCCATTGGCTTGAGGGTATAAAGTCCACAGCCGAAAGTGAAATCATTTTTCAGGCCATAGCCCGTCAGCAGTTTTCCGTTTCGGAGCATTCCTGACGCCGACGTATTGCCCGGTGGTCCCTTCTGAATGCCCAAGTCATCAGAAAAGCGCACCATACGGCGCAAAAGCGACTTTGCCCTTGTACGGTTTCATTGCCGGGCTGCCATCCTTGCATGTCGTAGGTTTGATTCAAATGGGCCATTCCAGGGCAATCGGGAACGGTTTCGCGACCGGTTGCGCCTTCCAATCCATAGCCGGTGAAAATCGCTTCGATGCCGCCATTTTCTCCGCATAGACGGCCAAGCCATAGCCCACTTCGGTCCCAAACGCGACGTAAAGTTGACCTTCGATCGCCAAGGCAATGCCTTCATATTCGCCTGCGGTAGTTTCCCATTGAATGCCGTGGCCACCTCGGGGCAAGGCAAAAATCCGCATCGTGCCTGTGTAGGCTTGACCAAGGTGATTCGTGGCAGTGGAAATCGTCCAAGTGCCGTCAAATTTTGGATCGTGATAAAGTGTATTCATTCCAATGATTCCTTTTCGCCGCTGGGCAGATTCGTCGAAAATAAGCAAGGAATTCCAAACAAATGCTGTAGGTTACCGTTAATTGATTTGTCTCTGCTTCAGGATAGAGCAGATGTTCAAGCCCGAATTTTGTTTGTCATTATTGTCATAACTTCTTTGTGATTGCCATCGGAGTCCGGGGGCTAATTGCATTTTATGGCAGCAAGAAATCGGACGGTGATGGACCACAAAATGTGATTCGCCCGAGCGCAAGTGCAATAGGATTCCCTATCGATTAGCACCCAATATTTCGCCCCCAGTTATGAAATGTCGGGCCTACACAAAATGTACTGCGCTATAAGTCAGTGATTTGGTATGATATGGTGCGGAAGTCAGGGGAAGGAAAGCGGGATATCCGTATAACTCTCAGGAAGGTTTCCATTGAAGCTCGGATTCAGCACAAGAACCAAGCCCCTCCTCCAAAATAGGGACTGCGGTCATGCTGATACTCCTTGAGCCGGATATTCCCAAGCAAGCTATTGAGATTGCCCTGCACATTCGCTAGGAATTGCGGCAACTTGTCAACTGTGATCAAATCTGAAAGTAAAGGGTAGTATTCCACTTGATCTATACTATTTGATTTTCAACCATTAGTCATTTCTTCTATTTATCCCCTCCAGCATTTCAAAATCCACCTTCCCTTTTCGGTATGTAGCTCGTCCGATCAAAGTTGAATACCTTTGTATGCGGTACCGAAACCGCGCACCCTTTCGAGATTCAAACTCAATTGTAAAATTAGGATCAGGCGAGAAACTTGCACGATAGGCACTGTCGACCGAAGGGATGAAATTCGCTGCATCCTCCACCAAATGATAGGTGATTCGGTACTCCTTTACCTCGGCAACGTATTTCTGACCGCTAGTAAGATCTACGAAGGTTACACGACGTTGAATTGCCGTCAATGAATCTGGAATTACCCGTATCATTCCAAAATCCGGATAGGCATCAAACTGTACAAACTCGTATAGCCAACGGAAACCGTAGTCACCCTCAGGCAGCGATTCGTGGGCAAGCCTCATTATCAAGGACATGGAGTTATCGTAAGACTCGAAATCTTCCAAGATAGATCACAGGAGGTAGCACCGAATGCGAATCCAGCCTAATCAAGGAATCTTCGTGGCCAATCCCGACGAAAAACTTGCCATCGTATAGCAAAGTCGAAGGTTTCGGGATACCATTTAGAATTGGTTCGCCATTGGTTGCTCGATTGATTTGGTAGCTTCCAATCATATTCCCACAATAGGATGGGCGAAAATCAATAAGGTAAAAATCATATGCCGAAGACGGAACGAATTCTTCTCCAAATGGTGTGACACGCATTGGGCTGTTCTCCTCATCAATACGTGAAATAGAAAACTATCTCCGGGGATAGGCATGTAAATTTGTTCCCTAAGTCGAAGAATCTTGTTGCATTTCAAGGCTTGCTTCAGAACCACACGATGATGTGGCTCAGAACCAAATTTCTCGATATATGCTCTCTTGGAGACGATGAATGGATCAAGCGCCTTCTCTTTAAGCAATTCCAGCCCCACGGCTTGACGAATTTGACCCAAGCTATCACCAGTTTCACTTGATGAAATCGGCATTTGTCCCAAGGCAGTTCCAAAAAAGGCGATGCCCAGAAAGACCAGCCACAGAGGCGGAAAGCCTGTTCGATATTTATTGCAGCTTCGAGTCATCCAGATTTAAAAATATATATTCCTGATCAAACCACTGTGTCGCCTCGTTGTAAGGCGCTTGGATTTGGTGCTGGGACGTCACTCTCAGTAATTTCAATGGTAAATCAAGTACACCCTTCATAGCCTCGGCAGTGGAAATCGTCCAAGTGCCGTCAAATTTTGGATCGTGATAAAGTGTATTCATTCCAATGATTCCTTTTCGCCGCAGGGTAGATTCGTCGAAAATAAGCAAGGAATTCCAAACAAATACTGTAGGTTATCGTTAATTGGTTTGTCTCTGCTTCAGGATATAGCAGATGTTCAATCCAGAATTTTGTTTGTCATTATTGTCATAACTTCTTTGTGATTGCCTTCGAATGCCGGGGGCAATTGCATTTTTAGGGATCGGTATGATCGTGTTTACGCCTCTGATTTTCCTGAAATACAAGGTGAAATTTAGACAAACCGATTCCACTTTCCATCCCGCGAAAATTCCCTAAATTGAGGCATGAATCGCCACGAGGAAGTTTTTGGCCGCCAACAGGCCTATTTTTGGGAAAAGCTGAAAGGCACGGCCACCCAACGCGTTGCCAAGCTGCGGAAAATGAAAATGGTGCTTGCCCATCGAAGGATATTCAGGCTGCGCTGTTTCAGGATTTCCACAAGCCCGCGCACGAAGCGACCTCATGGAGGTCTTGCCGGTCATGGCCGAAATCAAGGATGCCATTGCCAATCTCATGATTGGATGCGGCCCGCAGCTACCGACTCCGATGGCATTTATCGGTTCGCGTTCCGAGGTAATGTATGAACCCAAAGGTGTTCCCGCTGATCTTGCCCCTGGAATTTTCCTCACATGCTCACGATCGGGCCACTCGTCTCGGCCATCGCTGCAGGATGCACCGCCATGGTCAAGCCCAGCGAATTTGCCCCGGCTACAAGCAACTTGAT